>JAEUMA010000270.1 GCA_016793565.1 Rhizobiaceae bacterium | reverse complement strand
TGGCCCGGCTCGGCCGCGATGCCGGCGTCCAAAAACTGTCGATGGGCATGTCCGGCGACTACGAAACGGCGATCCTGGCCGGCGCGACCGGCGTGCGCGTTGGTTCGGCCATCTTCGGCACGCGGTAAACCGCTCTATTTGACGCGTACATGTTCGTGCGAATGCGAAGCGGCCTCGTCGCCGTGGCCGTGACTCTGCGCCTCGACTTCCGTCGGTATGACCACCAGCCGCCCATGGCGGACACCGCGCTCGGCAATCACATGGTCCGCGGCCTGACGCACGGCGCCGGTGGCGCCCTTCAGCAGGGCCACCTCCATGCAGCTGTCGTGATCGAGATGGACATGCATGGTCGCCAGCGACAGTTCGTGATGGTCGTGGAAGGCCTCGACCAGCCGCTTGGACAGGTCGCGGGCATGATGGTTGTAGACGTAGACCAGCGCCGCGACACATGTCCCTCCGGCCGCTTCCGCGGCGGCAGCGTCCTGCAGGCCCAGGCGCGCGATGTCGCGGATCGCTTCCGAGCGGTTCTGGTAGCCCCGTGCGGCGATGTAGCGGTCGATCTCGGCCATCAGGTCGTCGTCGAGCGTCACGGTGATGCGTTGCATGGGAAGCCTCTGTGCTTTGACGGCCACAGAATGAAGCGGCTGCGGTGGGACGGCAATGCCGGTCCGGACGGAATCCTTCAGCCCGATTGACCGATATGATGTTCTAGGCCCATTGTGCATACCGGATGGCGGTGGCCGGACACTCCGCCATGCCGCGCCGTTGCGCCGGCCGACAGGATCCTTGGGGAACGAACATGCGTATTGCTATGAGAACTGGCATTCTCACCGTCGCGGCGGCGCTGGCGCCGACGCTGGCCCATGCTCACACCGGCGTCGGCTCGACCAGCGGCTACATGCACGGGTTCAGCCATCCCATCGGCGGGCTCGACCATGTGCTGGCAATGGTGGCGGTCGGCGTTTTCGCCGCCTTCCTGGGCGGGCGGGCGCTCTGGCTTGTGCCGGCCGCCTTCGTGGCGATGATGGCCGTGGGCGGAGTGCTCGGCATCGAGGGCGTCGCGGTTCCGTTCGTCGAGGCCGGCATCGCCGCTTCGGTCGTCGTGCTCGGCCTGACGATCGCCTTCCGCTGGAGCCCGCCGACGGCCTTTGCTATGGCGCTGGTCGGGGTGTTCGCGATCTTTCACGGGCATGCGCATGGCGCGGAGATGCCGCTCGACGCCTCGGGGCTGAGCTATGCGATCGGCTTCATGCTGGCGACAGCGCTGCTGCACATCGCCGGTATTGCCCTGGGCTTCGGCGTCGGCCGCATCGGACAGCGCACCCCGTTCGCCGTCCAGGCCGGCGGCGGAACTATGGCTCTGGTCGGCGTGGCGATGCTGGGCGGTCTGATCTAACCAGCCGGTCTTCCGGTTCCGCGACCTCGGGCGTCAGCTCGAAACGAAGCGGTTGAAGCGCTTGTCGTTGAGCAGCGAGCGGGTGACGCCGCCGAACACCCATTCGCGCAGCCGGCTGTGGCCGAAGGCGCCCGAAACGATGAGGTCGACGTCGAGAGCCTCGGCATAGCCGATCAGCGCGCCGGCGTCGTCGCCTTCGCTCAGCACCTCGGTGCGCGCCTTTATGCCGTGCGCCGACAGATAGAGCGCCACGTCGGCCAGGCTTTCCGCGCTGAACTCGCTGGCGTCGCGGTCGACCGTGGCGACGATCACCTCGGATGCGCGGGCAAGCAGGGGTACCGCGTCGGCGACGGCACGCCTCGCTTCGCGCGTATCCTTCCAGGCCACCAGCGCCTTGCCGGTGAGGCCCCGGCCAGCGTTGTCGGCCAGCACCAGGACGGGGCGGCCGGCATGCAGGGCTACCTCAGCCACGTCGATCGCATTGGCGTCGTCGCCATTGGCCGACGGCGCCGCGGTGACCACCAGGTCGCACAAGCGCGCCGTCTCCATCAGCAGCCGGCTGGGATTGTAGACGCCGCCGCGCCATTCAGCCCTGGCCAACCCGGCCGCCGAGCGGTCGAAGGCCGCCCGTGCCTCCGCCAGCTGCCGCTCGATATCTTCGCGCTGATCCTCAATGAAGCCGCCGTCGACCACCATGCCTTCCGTGGTGACGATCGGCATCGGCAGGTCGGCCGCCGCAAACCCGACAAGCATGGCCTCGAACTCACGCGCCAAGCCGGTGGCTGCTTTTAGCGCCGCTTCCGAAGGCGCTTCGATATCCAGGTTCACCAGTATGGATTTGTAGCTCATCGTCGTTCCCTCGCTCCGGCGCATAGGCGGCAACTCGACGCAGCATACGCCGCGCCGGCCCGGCCGCGCTGATCGATATCAAACGGCGAAGCGTTCTGCCATGGGCGAACATGGCCGTCGGTCATGCGGGGAAACGGTCAGGACCCGTGCACGGTCTCGCGCAGCGCCACGAGCGTCGCGCGCACGTCGGGCTGCTCAAACACGTTACGCCCGAACATCAGGCCCTTCGCGCCGGCGGCGATCATGTCCTGCGCGAAGGCCCGCACGGCCGCCGAACCTTCGCGGGCTGGCCCACCGGCTATCGCGATCGGCGCCAGCGACTGCGAGGCGATTGCCGACAGGCGGCCGAGGTCGGCGCAGGAATCGGTCTTGACGACGTCGGCGCCGAGTTCACCCGCCATGCGGCAGTTGAGCGCGATGACGTCCGGGTCTTCGGGTCGGGCGAAGCCGCCCCTCGCCGCCATCGCCTCGATGACGTGGACGACGCCCCAGCGCCGGCACGCCGCCGACACGGCACCGCAGATTTCGAAGGAACGCGTCTCCTCTTCCGGCCGGCCGTTGCAGGTGAAGAGATAGGTGATCACCGCCTCGGCGCCGAGCGAGACGGCTTCCTCGACGGAGGAAACGAGGCGCTGGTGGACATCGGGGTAGGCAAAGGGGCCGCCCTGGCGCCACATGTCGGTCTGGTCGATACGCAGGATCGCCGCCGGCCCACCGGCGAGGCGGTGGCCGTGGCGGACCATCATGCCAGGATTGAGGATGACCGCGTCGACGCCCGCTTCCGCTGCGGCGTCGAGCACGCGCGCGGGATCTTCGATGCCGCGCACGGTGCCCACCTGCATCCCATGGTCGAAGGCGAGGCACAGCATGCGCCCGGATTGTGCGTTGAACATACGCGCCAGCCGGCGCGCCTTGCCTGTTTCGGACATCGTGTCTTCCTTGATGCGGCTTGAACTAGACCAATTGGAGCTTCACGCCGCCGTCCCGCATGAGCTTGATGATGGAGGGATCCACCGTGCCGGAGATGAGAACCACGTCGAAGACGGAGAGGTCGGCGACGTGGTTGAGGGCGGAGAAATGGAACTTGCTTTCGTCCACGAGCAGGATTCGCTTGCGGGCGATCTCGATCATCGCCTGCTTGGCGCGCAGGACCTGCTCGTCCTGCGTGAACATCGACAGGCCCTGGATGGTGGTGGTGGACAGCAGCGCGACATCGACGCGGTAGGAACGGATCGCCCGCTCGCAGGCCAGGCCGAAAAAGCCGTTATAGGCACGGTGATATTTCCCGCCGAGCGCGATCAGGTCGATCTCGGGAGTCTCGCGCAGCCTCTCGAGGACCGGCAGCGCATTGGTGATGATGGTAACCGGCGCCACCTGCTCGATGAACTCGGTGACGTGGAAGGTGGTCGAGCTGTCGTCCCAGACGATGGCGTTGCCCGGCTCGATATGCGCCACGGCGGCGCGGGCCAGACGCCGTTTCTCTCCCACATGCTGGCGCGCGCGGTAGAGGTAGCTGCTCTCGAACAGCATCGACTTCTCGGCAGAGACCGAGCCGCGCAGGCGTCGCACCAGGCCCTGGTTCTGCAGGTCGTTGAGGTCGCGGTGGATGGTCATCAGGCTGACGTCGAGCCTGGTCGCCAGGTCCTTGATCTGCACGGACGGGCTTTCCATCAGCAGGCGGATGATCTCCGCGCGCCGCTGGTCGGCCTTCGACAGGTGCTGCATGTCGCCGTCCGGTTCCATCGCGGAGAACGCTCCTTTCGTGATGTCGGATTGTTCTAACACGTTCACGGCTCCATAGAGAAGAAAAATGTTAAATTATCATATTTCCTGTTGTGCACCGCGGTATCGCAATTGCTTCGTGTGCCCTGCGGCATATCAATAAGACGCTGATATTATGTAATAAAAAAGCCTCTCGCAGATGCACTCTCGGGCGTTAACATGGGATGGCGCGCCGTATCCTCCAGAGCAACCATAGGCTGTCGTAACAAAAATTTCGAGAAAATATAAGTTTCGAGTTGATATTTTTAACGACGCTGACTAGCGTTGAATGAGGACGGGAGACGGGCGGAGGAGATCGGCCGACGGCTCGACTGTCCGCGAAACCGCTGGAGGAACATCATGAACATGGCAACGCGTTCGCGCTTGCTCGCGTCCGCCGCCGTCGTCGCCACGGCGATGGCAGCGTCTGCCGGCATCGCCCGCGCAGAGACCGACCTTACCTTCGTGTGGCATGCCGGCACCTGTGCCGACGCGCTCGTCGCGATCGCCAAGGACTATCCCGACAAATCGGTGCGCATCGTGCCGGCGCTGGTCCCCTACGGGCCCGAATGGCACAACAAGATCGCCTCGGAGTTTGCCATTCAGGGCGACGCTTTCGACTTCGCGATGTGGGACAGCCAGTCGACGGCCGAGTTCGCCACCCACGCGGTGAAGCTCAACGACATCTTCGACAAGTCGAGCTATCTCAAGGCGGACATCTTCCCGGCCGCCTCGCTGTCGCGCTACGGCGAATATCCGGACGGCTCGGGCGAATATTACGGCCTGCCGGCCAATCAGGACGCCTACGGCCTGACCTACCGCAAGGATCTGTTCGAGGATCCGAAGGAGCAGG
>JAEUMA010000255.1 GCA_016793565.1 Rhizobiaceae bacterium | reverse complement strand
CAGAATGTAGTTGCAGGTGCCGTTCAGGATGCCGAAGACGCGGCTGATGCTGTTTCCGGCAAGCGATTCCCGCAGTGTCTTGATGACAGGGATGCCGCCCGCCACCGCCGCCTCGTAGTTCAGCAGCACACCCTTCTTTTCGGCGATCTCCGCGAGCGCCACGCCGTGCCTGGCGAGCAGCGCTTTGTTGGCGGTGACGACATGCCGGCTGGCTTCGAGCCCGGCCTTAACGCAGTCGCGCGCTGCGCCCTCGGCACCGCCCATTAGTTCGACCACAACGTCGACGTCCGCCTTGCGCGCGAGTTCGACGGGGTCATCGAACCAGTTGATGGCCGACAGGTCGACACCGCGGTCCCGGTTGCGATTCCTGGCCGACACCGCTGCGATACGGATCGGGCGGCCGCACTGGCGCGTCAGCTCGTCGGCCTTGTCGCGAAGCACCCTGGCGACGGCCGCGCCAACCGTTCCCAAGCCGGCAATTCCGACTCGCAAAGCTTCCGCCATATCGTGAACGATCCCTCGTAACCGGTTGCAACCAGAATCTTTTTGCTATCGGCGCGCCGCGAGAGGCACGACGTTGTCCGGCCGCGACTGCATAGTCGACAGGTAGCGCTTGATGTTGCGGGCGGCCTGACGGATGCGATGCTCGTTCTCGACAAGGGCAACGCGCACATAATCGTCGCCGTGCTCGCCGAAGCCTATGCCGGGCGCCACCGCGACATCAGCATGCTCGATCAGAAGCTTCGAGAATTCGAGCGATCCAAGCTGCCGGAACGGCTCCGGGATCGGCGCCCAAGCAAACATCGACGCAGCCGGGGCCGGGATGTTCCAACCGGCTCGGCCGAAAGCGTCTACCATCACGTCGCGGCGCTTGTGGTAGACCTCGCGCACCTCGGCAATGTCGGTTCCCTCGCCGTTGAGCGCGGCGGCTGCGGCCACCTGGATCGGCGTGAAGGCGCCGTAGTCGAGATAGGACTTTACCCGCGTCAGCGCCGAGATCAGCCGCTCGTTGCCGACGGCGAAGCCCATGCGCCAACCCGGCATGGAGAACGTCTTGGACATGGAGGTGAACTCCACTGCCACGTCCATCGCGCCCTGCACCTGCAGTATTGAGGGAGGCGGCGTGCCGTCGAAATAAATCTCCGAGTAGGCAAGGTCGGACAGGATGATGATATCGTTCTTGCGCGCGAAATCGACCACGTCCTTGTAGAAATCGAGCGAAGCTACCAGCGCCGTCGGGTTGGACGGATAGTTAAGGATCAGGGCGAGCGGCTTGGGAATGGAATGCTTTACGCCCCTCTCGAGCGCGGGAATGAAGGTGTCGTCCGGCTGAACCGGCACGGACCGAATCACGCCGCCGGACATGATGAAGCCGAAGGCGTGGATGGGATAGGTCGGGTTGGGGCACAGGATCACGTCGCCGGGCGCGGTGATGGCCTGCGCCATATTGGCGAAGCCTTCCTTCGAGCCAAGGGTGGCAACGATCTGGGTCTCTGGATTGAGCTTCACGCCGAAGCGGCGGGCATAGTAGTTCGCTTGTGCGCGCCGCAGCCCGGGGATGCCGCGGGAGGAGGAATAGCGGTGCGTGCGCGGGTCGCGAACCACTTCGCAGAGCTTGTCGACGATCGCCTGCGGCGTCGGCAAGTCGGGATTGCCCATGCCGAGGTCGATGATGTCGGCCCCGCGCGACCGGGCGCTGGCCTTGAG
>JAEUMA010000252.1 GCA_016793565.1 Rhizobiaceae bacterium | reverse complement strand
CCCATTTCGACCTCGCCAATAATTACGGTCCGCCCCCGGGCTCGGCCGAGGAAGCCTTTGGCGAGATCCTGCGCACCGACCTCGCAGGTTACCGCGACGAGCTGATCGTCTCGACCAAGGCCGACTACGAGATGTGGCCCGGGCCGTATGGCGAGTGGGGCAGCCGCAAATATCTGCTCGCCAGCCTCGACCAGAGCCTCAAGCGGCTCGGTCTGGACTATGTCGACATCTTCTACTCGCACCGCTACGACCCCGAAACGCCACTCGAGGAGACCATGGGCGCGCTCGACCATGCCGTGCGCTCCGGCAAGGCCCTCTATGTCGGCATCTCCTCCTACAATTCGCACCGCACGCGCGAGGCCGCCGACATCCTGCGCAGGCTGGGCACGCCCTTCGTCATCCATCAGCCCAGCTATTCGATGATCAACCGCTGGGTGGAGGAGGACGGGCTCTTGGACACCCTCGATGGCTTGGGCGTCGGTTCCATCGTCTTTTCGCCGCTGGCGCAGGGCATGCTGACCGACAAATATCTCGACGGTGTCCCGCAGGAGAGCCGCGCCGCGCAGGGAAAGTCGCTGCGGCCGGCGTTCCTCAACGACAAGACGATCGCCAACATCCGCGCGCTGAACGCGATTGCGGCCCGTCGCGGCCAGACCCTGGCGCAGATGGCGCTGGCCTGGGTCCTGCGCGGCGGTCGCGTCACCACGGCACTGATCGGCGCCAGCCGACCCGAGCAGGTCGAGGACTGCGTCGGCGCGCTGGCGAACCGGGAGTTCACCGAGACGGAACTGTCCGAGATCGATGCCTACGCACGCGAGGCCGACATCAATCTGTGGGCAGCCTCCGCCGAACGCAAGGGCCCGCCGCGGAAGTAAGAATCGCTGCCGGCAAATGAAGGCCGGAGAGGGGGGTGGCAACACGGAGGGCCCAGAAAGATGATCCGCAATCCGATCCTACCGGGGTTCAATCCCGATCCGTCGATCTGTCGCGTCGGCCGCGACTACTACATCGCCACCTCGACCTTCGAATGGTATCCCGGCGTCCAGATCCATCATTCGACGGACCTCGCCAGCTGGAAGCTTGTCAAGCGCCCGCTGGACCGCGCGAGCCAGCTCGACATGCGCGGCAATCCAGACTCCGGCGGCATCTGGGCGCCGTGTCTGTCCTATGCCGACGGCCTCTTCTGGCTAGTTTACACCGACGTCAAGCGGCTCGACGGCGCCTTCAAGGACACCCATAACTACATCGTCACCGCGCCGGCGATCGAAGGCCCGTGGTCGGACCCGGTCTACGTCAATTCGAGTGGCTTCGACCCCTCGCTCTTCCACGACGACGACGGCAGAAAATGGTTCATGAATATGCTGTGGAACCACGTCTCCCACGGCGTCGGCGGCCAGCCCAAGCATCCTTCCTTTGCCGGCATCCTTCTGCAGGAATGGGACGCCAGGACCGGAAAACTTCTCGGCAAGGCCGAGAACATCTTTCTTGGCAGCCCGCACGGGCTGGTCGAAGGGCCGCACCTCTTCAAGCGGGAGAGCTGGTACTACCTGACGACCGCCGAAGGCGGAACTGGCTACGACCACGCCGTAACCATGGCCCGCTCGCGTTCCATCCATGGCCCGTACGAGATGCACCCCGACGTGCACCCCATCACCGCCAAGGGCGCACCCGACTGGCCGCTGCAACGCGCCGGCCATGGCCAGATAGTGGAGACGCCGGAGGGCGAGTTCTATCACACGCACCTCACCTCGCGGCCGCTGCCCGGCACGCGGCGTTCGCCGCTCGGGCGCGAGACGGCGATCCAGAAATGCGTGTGGGGCGAAGATGGCTGGCTGCGGCTGGAAGGCGGCGGTCCGCTGCCCGCGTTGGAAGTGCCAGCGCCCGGCGGGGCAAACACCGCCCCCCGCGTCGCGGAGGCCGTGCGCTACGATTTTGACAGTCGCGACCTGGCCTCGGATTTCCAGTGGCTTCGAACGCCCTATCCGGACCGGCTCTTCTCCCTGACGGAGCGGCCGGGCATGCTGCGCCTGCATGGCCGAGAGTCGATCGGCAGCTTCTTCGAACAGGCGCTGTTGGCGCGGCGGCAAGTGGATTTTTCGTTTCGGGCAGAGACCGAGCTTCATTTCGATCCCGAAACCTTCCAGCAGGCGGCTGGCGTCGTGCATTATTACAATCGCCACAAGTTTCATTTCGCATGCGTTACGCATGATGCTTCCAAGGGACGGGTGCTGACCATCCTGTCGTGCCCGGGCGACTGGCCGGATGGGCGGCTTTCCTTTCCACTGGCCGAAACGATACCGCTTCCCGCAGGGCCGGTGGGCCTCGCGGCGCACGTCCAGGGTACTAAGCTGCAGTTCCTCCTGCGCGGTGCAGATCGCTGGAATCTGGTCGGACCAGTTCTTGACGCCAGCGTCATCTCGGACGAAGGTGGTCGCGGCGAGCACGGCTCCTTCACGGGGGCTTTCGTCGGCATGATGGCGTTCGACACCAGCGGAAGCGCCCGGCCGGCGGACTTCGCGTATTTCATCTATGACGGGCGCGACGACATGTCCGCCTGACCCTTGGGAGGACACTGAATCCGATGCCGAAGACCATGAAGGGGCCGGGCATTTTCCTGGCGCAGTTCGCGGGAGATGCCGCGCCGTTCAACTCGCTGAAGTCGATCACCGCCTGGGCGGCGGGGCTGGGCTATAAGGGCGTGCAGATCCCGAGCTGGGACGGGCGCCTGTTCGACCTCAAGAAGGCGGCGAAGTCGAAGACCTACTGCGACGAGGTGAAGGGCATTTGCGCCGAATCCGGCGTCGAGATCACCGAACTGTCGACGCACCTGCAGGGCCAGCTCGTCGCCGTGCACCCGGCCTATGACGGGCCGTTCGACGCCTTCGCGCCGGCCGAATACCATAACAATCCCAAAGCCCGGCAGAAATGGGCGGTCGACCAGGTCAAGGCGGCGGCGAAGGCCTCGCAGAACCTCGGCGTGAACGCCTCGGTTTCGTTCACCGGGGCGCTCGCTTTCCCCTACCTCTATCCGTGGCCGCAGCGCCCGGCCGGCCTGATCGACGAGGCCTTCGCCGAACTCGGCCGCCGCTGGAAGCCGATCCTCGACGCCTATGAGGATGCCGGGGTCGACCTCTGCTACGAGATCCATCCGGGCGAGGACGTCTTCGACGGTGTCACCTTCGAGATGTTCCTGGAAGCGGTCGGCGGCCACAAGCGCTGCAACATCAACTACGACCCGTCGCACTTCCTGCTGCAGCAGCTCGACTATCTCGCCTTCATCGACATCTACCACGAGCGCATCAAGGCGTTTCACGTGAAGGACGCCGAGTTCAACCCGGACGGCCGCCAAGGCGTCTATTCCGGCTACCAGGGCTGGGTGCAGCGCGCCGGCCGCTTCCGCTCGCTAGGCGATGGCCAGGTCGATTTCGGCGGCATCTTCTCCCGGCTGGCCACCCACAACTACGATTCCTGGGCGGTGCTGGAATGGGAATGCGCGCTCAAGCATCCCGAGGACGGCGCCGCCGAGGGCGCTCCCTTTATCCAGCACCACATCATCCGGGTGACCGAGCATTCCTTCGACGATTTCACCGCCGGCAAGTCGGACAGGAACCAGATCCGCAAGATGATGGGGATCAGCTGAGATGGTCACTGGCAGACAGGTTGAATCGGGGAGCGGCCCGATCCGCTACGGCATGGTGGGCGGCGGTCAGGGCGCCTTCATCGGCGGCGTGCACCGCATCGCCGCGCGCATGGATGGGGAGTTCCAGCTCGTCGCCGGCGCGCTGTCGGCGGATCCGGCCAAGGCGAAGGCCTCGGCCGCAGACCTCGGCCTTGATCCCGCGCGCAGCTACGGCTCGTATCAGGAGATGGCGAAGGCCGAGGCCAAGCGGCCGGATGGCATCGAGGCGGTGGCGATCGTGACGCCCAACCACGTGCATTACCCGGCGGCGAAGGCCTTTCTCGAGGCGGGCATCCACGTCATCTGCGACAAGCCGCTGACCTCGACGCTGGCTGATGCGAAGAAGCTCGAGGCGCTGGTCGAAAAGTCGGGCAAGCTGTTCGTGCTGACGCACAACTACACCGGCTATCCGATGATCCGCCAGGCGCGCGACATGGTGCAGAAGGGTCAGCTCGGCACGCTGCGCGTGGTGCAGGCGGAGTATCCGCAGGACTGGCTGACAGAGCCGATCGAGCAGAGCGGCCAGAAGCAGGCGGCCTGGCGCGTCGATCCCAAGCAATCCGGCGTCGGCGGCTCCACCGGCGACATCGGCACGCATGCCTACAACCTCTCCCGCTTCGTCTCCGGGCTGGAACTGGACTCGCTCGCGGCCGATCTCGATTCTTTCGTGGAGGGCCGCCAGCTGGACGACAACGCCAACGTGCTGCTGCGCTTCAAGGGCGGGGCCAAGGGCATGATCTGGGCAAGCCAGGTGGCTCCGGGCAACGAGAACGGCCTGAAACTGCGCGTCTACGGCACCAAGGGCGGGCTGGAATGGAGCCAGGCCGACCCGAACTACCTCTGGTTCACGCCCTACGGCCAGCCGAAGCAGCTTCTCACGCGTGCCGGTGCCGGTGCCGGGCCTGCGGCGGGCCGTGTGACGCGAGTCCCGTCAGGTCATCCGGAAGGCTACCTGG
>JAEUMA010000219.1 GCA_016793565.1 Rhizobiaceae bacterium | reverse complement strand
GCCGGCCTGCGAGAATAGGGCGGCTTGCGGATCCCGTGGACAAAGTTGGGTGTGCGAATGAGAATGATACGCGTTTTGATAGCAGGAACTTCTGAACAATACAACTTATAAGAGTGTATGCCGTGTGAGCGACCGCTTGGTTGTCCGAGGCGCAATACGGCAAGCGCCGTCGCAAACAGCGCAAGGTTGGCGTCCGCCTTTCGCTAGTGGTAGTAACGCGTGCCGGGCGGCTTCAAAGCCCGGCCGACAGTTGCGAGGCGCGACAGGCCGTGAAGAAGTTCTCCGTATTCGCGATAGCCCGCGAGGCAATGCGCGGCAACAAGGGCTGGCCCGAGCAGTGGACCTCCCCTGAGCCGCGCACGGCCTACGACGTGATCATTGTCGGCGCGGGCGGGCACGGGTTGGCGACCGCCTATTATCTCGCCAAGGAGCACGGCGTCACCAATGTGGCGGTCATCGAAAAGGGTTGGTTGGGCGGCGGCAATACCGGCCGCAACACGACCATCATCCGCTCCAACTATCTCTATGACGAGTCTGCCGGGATCTACGACCATGCCGTCAAGCTGTGGGACGGCCTGAGCCAGGACCTCAACTACAACGTCATGTATTCGGCGCGCGGCGTGATGATGCTGGCGCACAATGTGCACGACGTTCAGGTGCTCAAGCGCCATGTCCACGCCAACCGCCTCAACGGCATAGACAATGAATGGATGACGCCCGAGCAGGCGAAGGCTTATTGCCCGCCGCTCAACATTTCCGCGGGCGCGCGCTATCCGGTGGTGGGCGCCACCTTGCAGAGGCGCGGCGGCACGGCCCGCCACGATGCCGTGGCCTGGGGCTACGCGCGCGGCGCGTCCGACCGCGGCGTACACATCATACAGAACTGCGAGGTGACAGGTATCCGTCGCTCGCCGGACGGACGCGTCTCCGGTGTCGAGACGACGCGCGGCTTCATCGGCGCCAAGAAGGTGGGCGTCGTGGCCGCCGGCCATACTTCGACGATCATGCAGATGGCGGGAGTCCGCACGCCGCTGGAAAGTTATCCTCTGCAGGCCTTGGTATCGGAGCCGGTGAAGCCGATTGTGCCCTGCGTGGTCATGTCGAACACCGTGCACGCCTACATCTCGCAGTCGGACAAGGGCGAACTGGTGATCGGCGCCGGCACCGACCAGTATGTCTCCTATTCGCAGACTGGCGGGCTCCACATCATCGAGCATACGCTGGACGCCATTGTGGAGATGTTCCCGATCTTCTCGCGCATGAAGATGCTGCGCTCGTGGGGCGGCATCGTGGACGTGACGCCCGACCGTTCGCCGATCCTCGCCAAAACGCCGGTTCCCGGCCTCTACGTCAATTGCGGCTGGGGGACCGGCGGCTTCAAGGCGACGCCCGGCTCCGGCCACGTCTTCGCCTACACGATCGCCCGCGACGAGCCGCATCCGATCAACGCGCCATTCACGCTGGAACGGTTCCGCACAGGCCGGCTGATAGACGAGGCGGCGGCCGCCGCAGTCGCGCATTGATGGCCGCGATGGCAACCGTGATGGCCGCTGCCGCGCCGCTGGTGCTCGCGGGCGAACGCGGGCTCTTCCATCTTCCTTCGGAGGAGGAGGTGCGGTTCCAGCCGATCGGGCGGACGGGAAACGAGGAGGGCTGGCCCTTCTCCGTCGACCGCGGCTATCTCACCTGCGTGTGGAGCGCCGGCGAGCGCGTCGTGGTGTTCTTCGAGGCGCATGGCGAGACGGAGCAGACGGTCGAGCCCCGCGGCGTGCTGCTCAGCATCGATCCGCTGCAGCTGACCGTTGGAAACATCGCCAACCGCGACCTGTTCGTGCCGGCCGCAGATGTCGCGGAGCGGATCCGTCAGGTCGCGCCCTTCCGCGCCCTGGGCGAGCGGTTGTGCGACCAGCCGCCCGGCGCGCAACTCGACCACGGCGAACTGTGAGGATGACCGCGCCATGCTCTTGATCCGCTGTCCCTACTGCGAACAGGACCTGCCCGAACTCGAATTCCGCAATGCCGGCGAGGCGCATGTCGTGCGGTCCGGCAATCTGGTGGCCGAAAGCGACGAGGATTTCGAGCGCTTCCTGTTCATCCGCGAGAACCCCAAGGGGATCATCTACGAGCGCTGGCGGCACATCCACGGCTGCGGGCGCTTCTTCAACGCGGTTCGCAACACCGTCAGCGACAAATTCCTGATGACCTACAAGGCCGGCGAGAAAAAGCCCGAAAGCCTGCCCGGAGACGCCAAGTGAGCAGCGCCGCGCCCCTATCCAGCCAGCCGGCCGGGAGTTTCTGATGCCGCAGTCCTACCGCCTCCAGGGCAAGGGCCGATTGACGCCGGCCAAGGGCCTGCGCTTCTCGTTCGACGGGAAGCATTATTCCGGTCTGCAGGGCGACACGCTGGCCTCGGCGCTGCTTGCCAACGGCGTTCATCTGGTCGGGCGCTCGTTCAAGTATCACCGCCCTCGCGGCTTCCTCTCGGCCGGAGCCGAGGAGCCCAACGCGCTGGTGACTGTCCAGCGCGACGCCGCCCGCAAGACGCCGAACGTTCGCGCCACGGTGCAGGAACTCTACGACGGGCTGGACGCGCATTCCCAGAACCGCTGGCCGTCGCTCTCCTTTGACGTCGGAGCGGTCAACGATCTCGCCGGCTCGATGTTCTCGGCGGGCTTCTACTACAAGACCTTCATGTGGCCGAAGTCGGCGTGGAAGAACGTCTACGAGCCGAAGATCCGCGCCGCTGCCGGGCTTGGTGTTTCGCCCGACCAGCCCGATCCCGATCATTACTCCGCACGTTTCGCGCATTGCGAGGTTCTCGTCATCGGCGGCGGCGCGGCAGGCATCGCGGCTGCCCGAGCGGCAGCGGAGAGCGGCCTGCGCGTCATCCTGGCCGACGAGCAGGCCGAGCTCGGCGGCGCCCTGCGCTTCGAGAGCGGCGCCTCTATCGACGGCATGGACGGCTGGTCCTGGGCGCAGGAAGCCGCGCGGTCGCTGGCCGGCATGCCGAATGTGCGCGTGCTGACCCGCACGACCGCCTTCGGCTATTACGCGCAGAACTTCGTCGGTCTGGTCGAACGCGTGAGCGACCACCTTGCGAGTCCTGGTGGCGCGCTGCCGCGCGAAAGGCTGTGGCAAGTGCGCGCCAAGCGCGTCGTGCTGGCCACGGGCGCTATCGAGCGCCATCTCGTGTTCGCCGAGAACGACCGGCCGGGCATCATGCTGGCCTCGGCTGCGCGCGCCTACCTCAACCACAACGGCGTAGCCGTCGGGCGCAATGTCGGCATCTATACGGCCGGCGATTCCGGCTATGCGGCGGCCATCGACCTCAAGAAGGCAGGCGCCGGCGTGGCGGCGATCGTCGACCTGCGCGACAATCCGACCGGCGCGCTGGTGGACGAGGCGCGCTCGCTCGGCATCGAGATCAATCATGGCCGCGCCGTCGTCCGTACCGCCGGCAAGCTGCGCGTTTCGTCGATGACGATCCGGCCGAAGAACGGCGGCGCCGAGCGGACGATTGCAGTCGATGCGCTGCTGATGTCGGCGGGCTGGACGCCCTCGGTCCATCTGTTCTCGCAATCGCGCGGCCGGCTCGCCTTCGACGCGGAAAGCCGGCGCTTTCTGCCTTCCGACTACGCACAGGACTGCGTGGCGGTGGGCGCCTGCAACGGCACCGAGACGCTGGAGGCGACGGTGGCCGAGGCGTCGAAGGCCGGCGAGCAGGCCGCGAAGGCAGCCGGCGGCAAGACGGCGAAGGCTGTCGCGCCGAAGGTGGACGCATCCGAAAGCTGGGCCGGTGGCATGGTCGGTTCCGGCCCTGGTGCCGGGCCGGACGACACGGTGAAAGCGTTCGTCGATTTCCAGAACGACGTCACCGCCAAGGACATCCGCCTCGCTGTGCGCGAGGGCATGCGCTCGATCGAGCACGTCAAGCGCTTCACCACCAACGGCATGGCGACCGATCAGGGCAAGACGTCGAACATGCACGGGCTGGCGATCGCCGCCGACGCTCTCGGCAAGGAGATCCCGCAGGTCGGCCTCACCACGTTCCGGCCGCCCTATACGCCTGTCACGTTCGGCGCCATCATCGGCCATGCGCGCGGGCCGCTGTTCGATCCGACGCGGCGGACCGCCATTCATCCCTGGGCTGAAGCCAACGGCGCGGTCTTCGAGGACGTCGGCCAGTGGAAGCGCGCCTGGTATTTCCCGCGCCAGGGCGAGGATATGCACGCTGCCGTCAACCGCGAATGCGAGACGGTGCGCAAGGCCGCCGGCCTGTTCGACGCGTCCACCCTCGGCAAGATCGAGGTGGTCGGCCCCGACGCGGCGAAATTCATGGAGCTGATGTACACCAATCCGTGGGAGAAGCTGGAAGCCGGCCGCTGCCGCTACGGCATCATGCTGCGGGAGGACGGCTTCATCTATGATGACGGCGTGGTGGGCAGGCTTGCCGCCGACCGTTTCCACGTCACCACCACCACCGGTGGCGCGGCGCGGGTGATGAACATGATGGAGGACTACCTCCAGACGGAATTCCCGCATCTGAACGTGTGGCTCACCTCCATCTCCGAGCAATGGGCGGTCATCGCCGTCCAGGGGCCGAAGTCGCGCGAGATCATCGAGCCGCTGGTCGAGGGCATCGACATGTCCGACGGCGCAATGCCGCATATGTCCGTGCGCGAAGGCAAGATCTGCGGAGTACCGACCCGGCTGTTTCGCATGTCCTTCACGGGCGATCGTGGTTTCGAGGTCAACGTGCCGGCCGACTACGGGCAGGCCGTGTGGGAGGCGCTGTGGGCGGAAGGCCGCAAGCACGGCGCCTGCGCCTACGGCACCGAGGCCATGCATGTGCTGCGGGCCGAGAAGGGCTACATCATCGTCGGGCAGGACACCGACGGCACGGTGACGCCCAGCGATGCCGGTCTCGACTGGGCGATCGGCAAGAAGAAGACCGACTTCGTCGGCATCCGCGGGCTGACGCGGCCGGATCTGGTCGCCAAGGGCCGCAAGCAACTCGTTGGACTGAAGACCAAGGACCCGAATGTGGTGCTGGAAGAGGGCGCACAGATCGTCGCCGATCCGCGCCAGCCGGTGCCGATGACGATGATCGGCCACGTGACGTCGAGCTACTGGTCGCAGAATTGCGGCCGTTCCATCGCATTGGCTCTGGTGGCCGGCGGACAAGGCAGGATGGGCGAGACGCTCTACGTGCCGATGCCCGACAGGACGATCGAGGTGGAGGTCACAGGCATGGTGTTCTTCGACGAAGCAGGAGGCCGGCTTCATGGCTAACCAGGTGACAGCCACGCGTCGGCCGGCGCAGTCGGGCCGTGATACGTCCGCGAGGAACGTTAAGCTCGCGGTGCTGCCGCCGGCCGAGCGGATATCGCTGCGTGCGCCGGCAGGCGCGGTCGAAGCACTCTCGCGGGCGTTGGGCCTGGCGCTGCCCGTCCGCCCTTGCACTTCTGCGACTGCCGAGGGGCGCACGGCGCTGTGGCTCGGCCCGGACGAATGGCTGGTGCTGGACGAGAAAGGCGGCGACCTTCTTGCCGCCTGCGCCGGGGTCGAGGCGCTACATTCGGCGGTGGGCATATCCCACCGCAACGTAGCGATCGCCGTGACCGGGCCCGGAGCGGAGACGACCATATCGGCGGGTTGCCCGCGCGATCTCGCACTGGAGGCGTTTTCAGTCGGCGCCTGTGCCCGCACGGTGCTCGGCAAGATCGAGATCGTATTGTTGCGTACGGGAGAAGAAGCGTTTCGCGTCGAGTGCTGGCGCTCGTTCTCGGATTACGCGTTCACGTTCCTGGACGATGCCGCGCGCGACGCCGCGAGCTGACGGAACAAGCGGGGTTGCCTTTGCGTTTCTTTTCTTGCGCTCAAGCGGGGAAGCGAGGATGGACAAGCAACCCAAATCAGACGATGCAGCCACGCGAACCGAGCGGTCGGCCGCCGTACGCTCGTTGAAGCGGGAACAGCGCGAGCAGGCCGGGAACCTCGAAAGCTCTGTGGAACAGAAGCTGGAGGAAGGGCTGGAAGAGACCTTTCCGGCCAGCGATCCGGTTTCCGTCACAGTACCAAGCAAACCCGGCAGGCCGACGAAGAAGTCGTCGACGTAGATCTACGAGGAAATCGTGCCCGGTCCTGGCGCGATCAGCGTGATCCAACGGGCGGTCAGGGCTGGCTTGAGCTGGTTCTCGATTTCCACCGTGACGTCGTGGGTGATCTCGATCCAGCCGGACGGGCGCACCTTGACGTGGAACAGGAAGAAGCGGGCGCGGATGCGCGAGCCGGTCTTGACCGGCGACTGGAAGCGGATCTGGTCGAAGCCGTGATTGATGCCCGGCCCGCCGCCCAGAACGGTCGGGACCGTCTCGAACGTCATGGCCGAAAGCAGCGACAAAAGCAGGAAGCCGTGGGCGATGGTGCCTCCGAAGGGCGACTCGGCGGCGGCCCGTGAGGGGTCCACATGGATGAACTGGTGATCGTCGGTGGCGTCGGCGAACTGGTCGATCATGCGCTGCGTGACCACGCGCCACGGCGAGACGCCGACCTCGGTGCCGACACCGGCCAGCAGCTGTTCCTTAGTTATGGGGGGCACGCTCATGGCAGCAGGCGATGGCGAGAACCGGCGGCGATGTCAACGCCTATTCGGCGGCCTCGGCCTTGACGTAGGCCGCTTCCTGCAGCTCGCGCCGCAGCCGGCTCTCCTCTTCCACGTGCGGGGTGATGAAGCGGCCGAGCAGGAGGTAGGCGACGGGCGTCAGGAAAAGCGTCGACAGGGTGGCCAGCCCCAGCCCGCCGACGATGACCCAACCGAGCGCGATGCGCGCCTCTGCCCCGGCGCCGCTCGCCAGGACCAGCGGCACGCCACCGAGGATGGTGCAGATCATGGTCATCATCACCGGCCGCAGCCTGATGTTGGCGGCTTCCTCGATCGCCTGGCGCACGGGCAGGCCGCGGTCGCGCAGCTGGTTGGCGAATTCGACAATGAGGATACCGTTCTTGGCCATCACGCCAACCAGCAGGACCAGCCCGATCTGGCTGTAGGCGTTGAGGCTGGTTCCGGTGAGCACAAGAGCGAATACCGCGCAAGCAAGCCCCAGCGGCACGGTGGCCATGATGATGACGGCGCTGACGAAGCTCTCAAACTGGGCGGCGAGCACCAGAAGGATGATGACCAGCGCGAACCCGAAGATCACCAGCATGCTGTCCGTGGTTTCGCCGAGCGTGGCCGCTTCGGCGAGAGGAATGATCCGGCTGCCCGGCGGCAGCAGCGGCGCGGCTAGCGCCTGTGCTTCGCGGTAGGCGTCGCCCAGCGCGAAGCCGGGCGCCAGGCCGGCGGTGATGGACACGGCGCGCAACTGCTGCTCGCGCTGCAGCGATGGCGGCACCGCGCGCTCCGTCAGCGTGGCGATGGTCGACATCGGCACATAGCGGCCGTCCTTGGTCTTCAGGAAGATGTTTTCGAGATCGGTCGGATCGTTGATGGGATTGGTCGTCGAGATCAGCTTCACCGCGAAGCTGCGGTCGTTGATGAAGACGTCGCCGATCTCGCGGCCGTCGAGCATGGCCTGCATCGCTTCCGCCATGCCGGTGATGTCGATGCCGAGATCGGAGGCGCGTTCGCGGTTGATCTCCACGGAGAGCTGCGGCTGCGTCGCGTCGTTGGAGAGCCGCGCCTGCTGGAAGCGCGAGTTCTTTTCCAGCGCCGCGACGATCGCATTGGCGGCGGCTCCCAGCTCGGCATAATCGTTGCCGACGATGGCGAACTGCAGACCGCTGCCGGCGCCACGGATGCCCAGGCTGTTGGGCTGGATGACGAAGGCGCGCACGCCCGGCACTTCGCGCGTCAGCTTGTTGATGTCGGCGACGATCTGCTGCTGGCTGCGCTGACGGTCCGACCAGGGTGCCAGCGTCATCACCATGAAGCCGCTGTTGACGCTGCCGCCCTGGCCGGCATTGGCGAAGGTGCTGACGATCTCGCCGGAATCGCGCAGCGGCTGGATCAGCCGCTCGATCGCCGCCATCTGCTGGGTGGTGTAGTCCAGGCTGACGCCCTGCGGTGCCGAAACGCGCATCAACACGACCGAGCGGTCCTCCAGCGGCGTAAGTTCCTGGCGGACGGTGAAGAAGGCGAAATAGGCGGCGCCCGCGAACAACGCCGAGACCAGCAGTACGATCACAGGTGCGTCGAGGCAGAAGTGCAGGCAGCGCTTGTAGAGCCTGCTCAGACCTCTGCCGAGCCGGGCCAGCAGGCTGGTACGCTGGCCGGCGGAAGCGCCTGGGTGTGCCCGCAGCATGCGCGAGGCAAGCATGGGGCAGAGCGACAGCGCCACTACCGAGGAGAGCAGCACCGAGATCGCCAGCACGAAGCCGAACTCGCGGAACAGGCCGCCGGTCTGGCCGGGCAGGAAGGAGAGGGGGATGAAAACGGCCGCGAGTGTGGCGGTGGTCGCGATGACCGCGAAGAACACTTCCTCTGTGCCCAGCACGGCCGCGGCGCGGGGCCCCATGCCCTCGTTGCGTCGGCGCACGATGTTTTCCAGCACTACGATGGCGTCGTCCACGACAAGGCCGGTGGCCAGCACAAGCGCCAGCAGGGTCAGGATGTTGACGGAGAAGCCGACGAGGTAGATCGCGGCGATGGTGCCGATCAGTGCCACGGGCATGGCGAGGCCCGGAATGAGGGTGGCGCGCCAGTCGAGCAGGAACAGGTAGATAACGGCGAGCACAATGGTGACCGATAGAGCCAGCGCGATCTCCACCTCGTGGATGGCGCCTTCCACGAAAGTGGCGTCGTCGCTGGTGACCTTGATGGTCATGTCCTGCGGCAGCGTCGACTGGATTTCCGCTGCGACCGCCCGCACTCCGGCCGATATGTCCAGTGTGTTAGACTGCGCCTGGCGGATGATACCGAGGCCGATGCCGGTCTTGCCGTCCGAGCGCAGCGACGTGGCCGCCGGATCGCCGCCCAGCGTGACGGTCGCGACGTCGCCCAGCCGTGTGCGTTCGTCCAGCATGATCGCCTCGAACGCCTCCGGCGTGTTCACCGAAGCGGTGGCGCGCACGATGATGTCCTGGTTGGCGGTGGTCAGCGAGCCTGCCGGAGTATCGAGGGCGACCGAGGAAAGTGCTCTCGCGAGGTCGACGATCGTCAGCCCGCGGCTGG
>JAEUMA010000216.1 GCA_016793565.1 Rhizobiaceae bacterium | reverse complement strand
CGTTTCGGCCGATCGACGGCAGATGCTGGTCGCGGGCGATCTTGCCGACGCCGGCGACGGCGATTGCATAGGGTTTGGTGGCGGCCATCGTGTGCTCCTCGGGTTCGCAGCGACTACTCTTGCGCGCGGTTGCCGGCAAGGGCCTTGCTGGCCGGCAACCGCGCGTCAGCCCATCAGCCCTGCGGTCAACGCGGCGAGCACGATGTAGCGGCCGGTCTTGGCGATCGCCACGAGAACGAGAAAGCTCCACAACGGCTCCCGCAGTACGCCCGCGGCGACCGTCAGCGCGTCGCCGACGACAGGTGCCCAGGATAGCAGAAGGCTCCAGCGCCCCCATCGCCGGTACCAGCCGGACGCCCGGTCGAGCGCTGCGGGAGACACCGGGAACCAGCGGCGGTCGCGGAAGCGCTCCACGCCGCGCCCCAGCGCCCAGTTGACGACCGAACCCAGGATGTTGCCGAGGCTGGCGACGACTACGAGCAGCAGCACCGGGTATCCGGCCAACTGCAGAGCGACGAGCGCCGCTTCCGACTGAGCCGGCAGGATGGTGGCGGCGACGAAGGCGATGGCGAACAGGCCGGCCAGCGCCAGGAATGTATCCATCCGTCGTCAGCTCCCCATGCCGCGCGAAGCCTCGAAATTCGCCGCGCGAGGGATTCGTATCGCCGCGGCGCGTCGACGCAGGATGCATGCGACGGGCGCGAGCGGGCCGGACGGGTCGGCGCGTCAGACCATGCCGAGGGCCGCCTTGTAGAGGTCGAGGATCGATTCCTCCTCCTCCCGCTCGGCCTTGTCCTTCTTGCGCAGGCGCACGATGGTGCGGATCGCCTTGGTGTCGAAGCCGGTGCCTTTGGCTTCGGCGTAGACGTCCTTAATGTCGTCGGCCAGCGTCTTCTTTTCTTCTTCCAGCCGCTCGATGCGTTCTATCAGCGAGCGCAACTGGCCGGCCGCCACGGTCTGCGCGGTTTCGCCGGTGATCTCGTCGGCCATGGAATTCCCTCCGATGCGTGTTGGGATGCGTTTTGCAGCGAGTCGCGCACGGCCGCAAGCCGATGGTCGAATTGCCTCACGAAGAGGGACCGGTCAAGGCGCGGCGGGCTTGAGCCGTCGTCAGTGATCTTTCGGGCGGTTCGTCTCGAAGGCGGCCTTGGCTGCGGCGCTGGCGTCGGTCTGGTGGCGCGCCTGCCATTCGGCATAGGGCATGCCGTAGACCATTTCGCGCGCCGCTTCCTTGGACAGCGCGACGCCCGTCTGCTCGGCTGCCTCGCGATACCAGTTCGACAGGCAGTTGCGGCAGAAGCCGGCGAGATTCATCAGGTCGATGTTCTGCACGTCGCTGCGTCGGCGCAGATGTTCGAGCAGGCGACGGAAGGCGGCGGCCTCGAAGTCGCGTCGCTGCTCTTCGGTCAAATGGTCCACCGTGGGGTCCATCGTGTCCTCCTTCAGACCGGTCCGGTCCGCGAGCCGAACTGCTTCACCTCATGCATATCGGGTCTCGCGTTGAGCGCTTCAATGGCGGGCGCCAGCCGGACCGCC
>JAEUMA010000170.1 GCA_016793565.1 Rhizobiaceae bacterium | reverse complement strand
GGTTTCGGTCATCGGCGGGGTCCCGGACTTTGCCGCCGAAATCTATAGGCTCGGCGCGTCCGGCGCGAGGGGGCTGGCTGGCCCCGCTCCGTCGCGCCCCTCCAACAAGCTCGGGCGCGACACCTCTCCCCCTGAAGGAGGCGAGGAAGGGCTTCAGGCGGCGCTGAGCTTGGCCAGCGTCGCCTCGTCGACCTCGAAATTGGCGTAGACGTTCTGCACGTCGTCGTCGTCCTCGAGGGTGGCGACCAGCTTCATCAGCGACTGCGCGCGGTCCTCGTCGACCGGCACGTTGTTCTTCGGCTTCCAGATGACCTTGACCGATTCCGCCTCGCCCAGCGCGCCTTCCAGCGCCTTGGAAACTTCGCCGACCGCCTCGAAGCCGCAATAGATGGTGTGGCCTTCCTCGTCGCTCTCGACGTCGTCGGCGCCGGCCTCGATGGCGGCTTCCATGACCTTGTCGGCATCGCCGGCCTTGGCCGGATAGGTGATCTCGCCGACGCGGTCCCACATGAAGGAGACCGATCCGGTCTCGCCCAGCGCCCCGCCGGCCTTGGTGAAGGCGGCGCGCACATTGGAGGCGGAGCGGTTGCGGTTGTCGGTCAGCGCCTCGACGATGAGGGCGACGCCGCCCGGGCCGTAGCCCTCGTAGCGCACCTCGTCGTAGTTCTCGGTGTCGCCGCCGGCCGCCTTGTTGATGGCGCGGGCGATGTTGTCCTTCGGCATCGACTGCGCCTTGGCGGCGTTGATGGCGAGCCGCAGGCGCGGGTTCATGTCGGGGTCGGGCGTGCCAATCTTGGCGGCCACGGTGATTTCGCGGGCGAGCTTCGAAAACATCTTCGACTTGGCCGCATCCTGGCGGCCCTTGCGGTGCATGATGTTCTTGAACTGTGAATGGCCAGCCATGGCGCCCCTGTTTTTTCGGCTCGTGTCGTCGGCTTTTCGAGGATGGCGGGCCTTATAGTGAAAACGCCCGGCAACGTCCAGAAGGCGGCAAAGCAGGCCTCGCGAAATCGTGACTTAGCCGGTTGCCGACCCTGCCCCCATAGTGCGGGCCGAGACGCCAACCGGGGACGCCGCCATGCCCGCCTTCCGTTTCGCCGCCTTCCTTGCCGTTCTGCTGGGCCTCGCTCTGCCTGCGATGGCGCAGGAGGAGCCGGTGCCGTCGAAATGCCTGGCGATCGCCCAGGCGACGCCGAAGGCGACGTTCGCCAGCTTCACGCCCAAGGCTCTGCCCGTCCAGACCTTCGTCGACGGGCCGGTGGCGATCACCTATGCCGGCCACTCCACCTATGTGATCGAGACGCCGGGCGGCGTGCGCCTCGCCACCGATTTCTCCGGCGTCTATGGCGGCGATCCGCTGCCGCGCGTCGTGACCATGAACAAGGCGCACCGCACCCATTTCACCGACAATCCGCCGCCCGGCGTGGAGTATGTGCTGCGCGGCTGGAACCCGCAGGGCGGAGCCGCCCGGCACGCGCTGGTGCTGGACGACGTCTACATCCGCAACGTGCCGACCGACATCCGCGCCTGGGGCACCGGGGAACTGGAGCGCGACGGCAATTCGATCTTCATCTTCGAGGTGGCGGGCCTGTGCATCGGCCATCTCGGCCACCTGCATACCCGCCTCAGCGACCAGCAGTTCGGCGCCATCGGCCGGCTCGACGTGGTGATGGTGCCGATCGACGGCGGCATGACGCAGTCGCTCGGCTCGATGAGCGAGATCACCACGCGGCTCTATTCGTCCGTGGTGCTGCCGATGCACCGCCACTCGACGCCGATCGGCGAATTCATCGAGCGGATGGGCGACGGCTTCGCGGTGGATTTCCGGCCGTCGCGCACGCTGGAACTGACGCTGCGCACCCTGCCCTCGCGGCCGACCATCATCGTTCTGGAGGGCGTGTGAGCCCGCTTCAGTGCGGCGGCTTCTTGTTGCGGCGCCGCGCCAGCATGTTGAGCGCCTCGACCAGGGCGGAAAAGCCCATCGCGGCGTAGATATAGCCCTTCGGCACATGGAAGCCGAAGCCCTCGGCGATCAGCGTCGTGCCGATCATCAGCAAGAAGCCCAGCGCCAGCATGACGATGGTCGGGTTCTTGGCGATGAAGTTGGACAGCGGGTTTACGGCCAGCAGCATCACCGTCACTGCCACGATCACGGCGATGTACATGATGGCGATCTCGTCGGTCATGCCGACAGCGGTGATGATGGAATCGATCGAGAAGACGAGGTCGAGCAGCAGGATCTGGAAGATCGCGGCACCGACGCTCATGTTCACCGTGTGGCCGACGAGATCCTCCTTGTGGTCCTGGGGGTCAACCGTGTGGTGGATCTCCTTCGTCGCCTTCCACACCAGGAACAGGCCGCCGGCGATCAGGATCATGTCGCGCCACGAGAAGGGCTGGCCGAAGGCGGTGAACACCGGCTCGGTGAGGCGGACGATGAACGAGATGGTGCCGAGCAGCAGCAACCGCATGACGAGTGCGGCGCCGATGCCTATGGTGCGGGCGCGGCGCTGGTGCTCCTTGGGCAGCTTGTTGGTGAGGATGGAGATAAAGATCAGGTTGTCGATGCCGAGGACGATCTCCAGCACCATCAGCGTCAGCAACGCGACCCAGGCGGTCGGATCGTTCAGCCAGGCGAAATGCGGGGCGAAGAATTCCATCATGTCCGGGGCACTCGGCATACATTGTAGGAGGGCAAAGTCACCGTGAAGTAGGGAGGACACGGCCCCGCGTCAACGAGCGGTCCAAAATTCCGGTACGGTTTCCTGCAGGCGCGGCCCGAGCCGCAGCGGCGCGACCCGCTCGGCGAGCCCCGTGCGGTCGGAGATGTCGACACCGACGCCGCAGATCGTGGCCGGACCGGAGGCGGCCTCGAAGCGGCCTTTCGGCACCTTGGAGAGGAAGCGGTTGAGCGGCTCCTCCTTGTCCATGCCGAGCGAGGAATCGTAGTCGCCGCACATGCCGGCGTCGGAGATATACGCCGTTCCGTTGTTGAGGATCTGGTGGTCGGCGGTCGGCTGGTGCGTATGCGTGCCGACGACCAGGCTGGCGCGGCCGTCGACGAAATGGCCGAAGCACATCTTTTCCGACGTAGCCTCTGCGTGGAAATCCACGACCACGGCGTCGGCCTGTTCGCCGAGCGGGCAGGCCGCCAGCTCGCGCTCGCCGGCCTGGAACGGATCGTCGAGCTCGGGATGCATGAAGACGCGGCCCATGATGTTGGCCACCATCACGCGCGCGCCGTTGCGCGCCACATAGACGCCGGAACCGCGGCCTGGCGTGCCTTTCGGAAAGTTGACCGGACGCAGGAAACGGTCCTCGCGCGCGGCGAAGACCAGCGCCTCGCGCTGGTCCCAGACATGGTTGCCGGTGGTGACGACGTCCGCGCCGGCATCCAGCGTGTTGCGGAAGATCTCCTCGGTGATGCCGAAGCCGCCGGCGGCGTTCTCGCCGTTGACGATGACGAAATCGAGCCGCAGGTCGGCGATCAGGCCCGGCAGCCGCTGCCACACCGCCGTGCGGCCGGACTTGCCGACCATGTCGCCCAGAAAAAGAAGCCTCATGCGGCCTGTTTACAGGCCGGAGCCGAGCCGGCGCAATCCGCGCTCGGTCAGGATTTCGGGGATGACCATGTCGTGCGGCTCTTCCGGGACAAGGTCCACCTCCTGGCAGTCGAAGGCGACGCCGGTCAGCCTCGGCGCGATACCCTTGTCCCGCAGCCGGGCGATGGCGCGGTCGTAATAGCCGCCGCCATAGCCGATGCGATGGCCCCGGCCATCGAAGGCCGCCAGCGGCACCAGCATCAGCGAGGGATCCAGCACCTCCGCCTCGGGGCCGGGGCCGGCGGTGCCGAAGCCCATGTCGACCAGCGGAGCGCCGCGGACAAGCTCGCGAAAGACGATGGTGGTGCGGTCGATGATCGCCGGCAGGCAGAGCCGGGCGCCGCGCTCGCCGAGGGCAGCCATCAGCGGGCGCACGTCGACTTCCGAGCGCATCGGCCAGAAGCCAGAAACCACCGTTCCCGGTTCGACCGCAAGAGTGTCCGCCGCGTCGGCCATCAGCAGCGACGCCTCGATGCGCCAGAGCGGATCGAGGCCATCGCGGCGGGCGAGCGCCTGACGGCGAAGCTCCTTCTTATGGTCCTTGGGGGAGATCATGGCTCTCGCATGCGATGGAAAGGCTGTCGTGCTTGCCATGTGCCCGACGCGCGGGCAACCGCGTCCGTGCGTTCACATGCGTGACGATTTCAGGGAAAGCGACGATCCACGCAACCGATGGAGAAGTCGATCCCGGGAACCTACAAAGTAGGTGGGCGCCATATGACCGAGCCCACGGGCCCGGCCAGGGACAGCTCCCTTCGAGATCGATAAGGCCCCGGGGAAATGTCTCTCCTGTCGCGAAGCGCAGACCGTCGTCGACGAATATAGGCCGGTACGGCCCCGTGCACCAGATGCCGTCTGCGCGCAAAACACGCAGCCGGCGAACGCCTTTCACGGTCTCCCTCGCTTGCGCCGGCGGTGCGCCATGCCTAGTTTGCCCCCGCGAACGATCGGAATGGATTGCGGAATGCGCTTCGAAGGCACGGCCGACTACGTCGCCGACAAGGATCTGATGGTCGCCGTCAACGCGGCGATCGCGCTCGAGCGCCCGCTGCTGGTGAAGGGCGAGCCCGGCACCGGCAAGACCGAACTGGCGCGTCAGGTCGCCGCCGCGCTCGGCCTCGACCTGATCGAATGGCACGTCAAGTCCACGACCAAGGCACAGCAGGGCCTCTACGAATATGACGCCGTTTCCCGCCTGCGCGACAGCCAGCTGGGCGACGCCCGCTTCAACGACATCCGAAACTACATCCGCAGGGGCAAGCTCTGGGAGGCCTTTTCGGCTGACCGCAAGGTAGTGCTGCTGATCGACGAGATCGACAAGGCCGACATCGAGTTTCCCAACGACCTCCTGCAGGAACTCGACCGCATGGAGTTCTTCGTCTACGAGACCGGCGAGACAATTCGCGCCCGCCAGCGGCCGATCGTCATCATCACATCCAACAACGAGAAGGAACTGCCGGACGCCTTCCTGCGCCGCTGCTTCTTCCACTACATCCGCTTCCCCGAGGCCGACACGCTGCAGAAGATCGTCGAGGTGCACTACCCCGGCATCAAGCAGAACCTGGTTCGCGCCGCGCTGACGCAGTTCTACGAGATCCGCGACGTACCGGGCCTGAAGAAGAAGCCTTCCACCTCGGAGGCCCTCGACTGGATCCGCCTGCTGGTGGCCGACGACGTCGCTCCCGAAGACCTGCGCGCCGACGCGAAGAAGGCGCTGCCGCGCCTGCACGGCGCGCTGCTCAAGAACGAGCAGGACGTGCATTTGT
>JAEUMA010000164.1 GCA_016793565.1 Rhizobiaceae bacterium | reverse complement strand
CGTCGAGGCCTGGCAGGGTCTTTGCGCCACGAAGGACGCGGCCGACAAGCTCGGCATCAAGGACGTGGCTGATCTCAGCGATCCCGCCAAGACTGCGGCGCTCGATACCGACGGCGACGGCAAGGGCGAGATGTGGATCGGCGCCGAGACGTGGGGTTCCACGGCCATCGAGCGGATCCGCGCAAACAGCTACGGCTACGCCAAGTCGATGACGCTGGTGGAGGCGCCCGAGGATGCCGCCATGGCCGCGGTCGACGCGGCGGTCTCTACCGAGCGGCCGATGGTCTTCTACTGCTATGCGCCGCACCACTTGTTCGAACTGCACGACATCGTCCGGCTGACGGAACCGCCATACGATCCGGCCAAGTGGAAGGTGCTGCTTCCGACGGAGGATCCTGACTGGATCGCCAAGTCGAGCGCTCCCGTCGCCTGGGACAAGGCGCATTTCTACATCGCCTATGGCGCCGCCAGGGCCAAGAAGCGACCGGAGGTGGCCGCCTTCCTGGAGAAGGTGGATTTCAAGCCGGAGGAGATCACCGAAATGAGCTACGCGATCCAGGTGGACCGTCAGGACCCATACCAGTTCGCGCAGAAATGGGTCGAGAAGAACGCGGCACGTGTCGACGGGTGGGCAGGCAAATGATCGACGGCAAGCATTCTTCCGGCCGCTCGCGCAGGGCCTTTCTGGCAGCGGCGCTCGCCGCGGTGGTCGGCATCGGCACGGTCGCGACCGCCTATGCCGACACGCAGGTCTACAATCCCAAGACCCGCAAATGGGAGAAGTACGACCGCAAGAAAGCGCGTGAATATTACGCCCGCAACAACCAGGTGCCCGAAGCGTTTCGCCGCCAGGTCGTGAAGTTCCGCACAGCGGAAAAGCCGGGAACCATCATCATCGACGGCAACCAGCACTTTCTCTATCTGGTGCAGCCGGGCCACACGGCGATCCGCTACGGCATCGGCGTCGGCCGCGACGGGTTCGGCTGGGCTGGCATCGTGCGGGTCGGTCGCACTGCGGAATGGCCGACCTGGACGCCACCGGCCGAAATGGTGGCGCGTGATCCCAACGCCCGCAAATGGGCGAACGGCCAGCCGGGAGGTCCGGACAATCCGCTCGGCGCGCGGGCGCTCTAGCTGTACGAGGGGGACCAGGATACGATCTATCGCATCCACGGTACGCCGGAACCTTGGACGATCGGTCTCGATGTCTCGTCCGGTTGCATTCGAATGAACAACGACGACATCATCGACCTTCACTCGCGCATCCAGGTCGGCGCGAAGGTGATCGTGTTGATGCAGGGGGCTGCACTCTACAAGGGTGTCTGAACAGATTGTGAGAGGGGACTTGACGATGGGAAACGACCCGGGTCGCGCTCCGCGCGCGCTCGCTATTGCAGGTCTGTGTTCGGCGGCACTCGGCCTGGCCGCTTGCCAGTCGGCTCCGCCGCCGGCGCAGATGTCCAAGACGACGACGGTCACCGCGCCTGCGGACTTGCAGCTTCTCTGCGCCAACGCCGTGGCGCAGTCCACTGGCGCGGCGAGCGCCAACGTCCTGCCGGTCAGTTCCGCGCAGATCGACGCTGACAATTACGAGGTCATCCTGGCTGTCGGCCAAGCCCGACACAAATGCGTCGTCAACAATGACGGGATCGTCAGGGGCGTCACGCCGGCCTGACGCTGTTTTACCGCGGCTTTCGGTTCGACGCCGGGGTTTGTCATATGGCTGTTGCAAAAGCCCGCTCCTGTGCCGACGCAATCAGGAGCGCGAACCATGGCCGACGGCCCCGACCAGCTGACCCGCATCAAGGACGAGATCGCAGACAGCTTCGACGAGGAGCTTGAGCTGCAGATGGAGGAGGCGCGGCTCGACGAACTGGCGGAAGAAGAACGAGGGCCGGAGGAATACGACGCGCTCGACAGGCGCGTTTATTTCCGCGAACTGTTCCGGCTCCAACACGAATTGGTGCGTCTTCAGGACTGGGTTCAGTATCAGAAGCTGAAGGTCGTCGTCCTCTTCGAGGGGCGCGACTCGGCCGGCAAGGGCGGCGCCATCAAGCGCGTCACGCAAAGGCTCAATCCGCGCGTCTGCCGCGTCGTGGCGCTTCCTGCGCCCACCGAACGCGAGCGCAGCCAGTGGTACTTCCAGCGCTACGTGCAGCATCTGCCGACCGGCGGTGAAATGGTCCTGTTCGACCGCAGCTGGTACAATCGCGCCGGCGTGGAGCGGGTCATGGGCTTCTGCACCGAGGACGACGTGCAAGAGTTTTTCCGGTCCGTGCCGGAGTTCGAGCGCATGCTGGTGCGTTCGGGCATCGTGCTGATCAAATACTGGTTCTCGATCACCGACGAGGAGCAGGAATTCCGCTTCCGCATGCGCATTCAGGATCCGCTGAAGCAGTGGAAGCTGTCGCCGATGGACATGGAAAGCCGCGTCCACTGGGAGGAATATACCAAGGCCAAGGAGGAGATGCTGGCGCGTACGCATACTCCGGAAGCCCCTTGGTGGGTCGTGCACGCCGTCGATAAGAAGCGGGCACGCCTCAACTGCATCGCCCACCTCCTCGCACAGATTCCGTACAGCGACGTGCCCAAGCAGGAAATCCGCCTGCCGGAGCGCGTGCGCCATCCCGACTATGTGCGCGTTCCGGTTGCCGACGAGATGTATGTGCCGGACGTGTACTGAGCTCCGCTCCGACGTCTGTCGGAACGTTCAGCGGCCGAAGCCGGAACTGGTCGCCGCGAGGATCGGCAGGGCGGTGGCGCCGAGCGCGCCGCTCTGCTCCCCGAGCTTGCTAATGCGGAGCCGTCCGGGGCCCGCGTCCTGACGCACGGAGGCGCGCAAGGCGCCGATGCCGTCGACGATGCGGGCGAGCAGCCAGGGCGGAGCGGTACCGCCGACGATGATCGCCTCTGGGTCGAACAGGTTTTCGACGCTGGCGAGGCCTATGCTCAGCGCCTGAGCGGCGCGCCGCACCCAGTCATCCACCGCTTCATC
>JAEUMA010000136.1 GCA_016793565.1 Rhizobiaceae bacterium | reverse complement strand
GGTGTCGATCCAGCCTTCCGCGTAGTAGACGCCGTCCGGCATGCGCCGAATCTCCTCCGACATGCGGCGGTCGGCATAGTCGATGATCGCGTCGGTGTAGCGCAGCACTTCCTCGGCGCCGAATTCCGCGCACAGTTCGATCAGGCGCTGCTTGCCCTTCTCGATCGAGCCGAGCTGGGCCATCAGGTCGCCGTGCAGCGCATCGCGGAAGCGCATGTTGGACAGATAGAGGTCGGTGATGTCCTTGCGCTCCCTGCCCGCCTCGAACAGCTTGATGGGCGGGATGGTCAGCCCCTCCTGGTAGACGTTGCGGGCATCGGCGGTGACGCTGGAAGGCACGAAAGCGCCGACGTCCATCTGATGGCCCTTGGTGACCGACCAGAAGCGATGGACGCCGTCGACGAACACCGGAGCGGCGGTGACGAGATCACCGATATGCGTATTGAAGCGGAACGGGTCGTTGCAGAGGAAGACGTCGCCGTCGAGGATATCCTCGCCGAAGGTGCGCGAGATCTCGGCCAGGACCAGGCCCAGCGAGGTCGTGTGGATCGGCAGCGCATCTTCCATCGCGAGCTGCCGCGACTTTGCATCATAGACCGCACAGGAGAAGTCGCGGCAGAGCGCCAGGATCGACGTCCACGCGCTGCGCTCCAGCGTCAGCGTCATCTCGTAGGCGATGCTGTGGAAGCGGTTGAGGATAACGCTGAAGGTGATCGGATCAAACCCGGTGGCCGGCGTCGCTTTCGACATCCCATGCTCCTCAAGAAAGGTTCCTGTGCCTAATGTACAGAGAACTTTACAATTGGCAAAGGAAATGTTGAGACTGCCTGCGATCGAGGGCAATGAGCGCTTGCGACGACAAACGCGGGCGTTTCGACCCTGAAACCAGTGGGGGCAGGATGGTCACTTTGCAGCATTTTGAGCCGGCCGCCGAGATAGCTCTCGGGCAGGCTCTTCCGAAGGCTTCGTCGATCGAGGGAAACCAGCACGAAGCCGAGGCCGTCCTTTGGACGTCACCGGACGGACGCACCGAGATCGGCGTCTGGGAATGCTCGCCCGGACGCTTCCACTCCACGAGGGACGGCTTCTCCGAAACCTGCTACATCCTGTCAGGACGGCTGACGCTCACGGAGTCCGGCCGGTCGCCGGTCTTCATCAATCCCGGCGAGATGATCGTTCTGCCGACGGGATGGCAGGGCGAATGGTGGCTGCACGATACCGTGCGCAAGATCTACGTGGTCACCCGCGACTGACCGTTTTTCTGCCGCGCGAGTGCGTGGGAAAGCTCCGGTCGCGACTATGCCGCGCGCGAGCGGGCGTGCTCGAGGCCCTGCAGCAGGTACCGGCGGAAGTGGTCCGGATTCTCGGTCATCGGGAAATGGCCGATCCCGTCCATGACGACGTGCAACGCGCCGGGAATGAGCTCGGCCAGACGGGCGCCGTCCGCCGGGGTGGCCGAATAGTCGTAGACGCCGGACAGAAGCGCCACCGGGGTCCTGGCTGCGTCGATGCGCGGCGCAACCTCCGCGCCGTCGAACTCGTCGCTGTAGAAGGCGAGGTCGCCGGGATAAACCCCCGGCCCGCCCTGCGAATAGATCCAGCTCGCCCGCCGCCGGCAGGCGATGGGGCTCGTCGGGCTCATCAGGCCGCGAACGAAGGCGCCGTTGTGAAGGCCGCCATGCACCGCGACATGGTTCTGGTAGGGATTGCGGCGGCCGGGCGAGCGGAAGGGAGGCTCCAGCGCCACAGCGCCACGCACGAGGTCGGGCCGGTCCGCGGCCATGACCAGCGCCATCGCTGCGCCCATCGAGCAGCCGACGACCAGCGCAGGCTCGCCGATGACCTGCTCTATGAACGCCGCGCACCAGGATTTGTAGATCTCGGCAGTCAGGCGATAGGGCTCGCCAGTCCAATCGTCCGGCGGCAGCGATCTGCCGTGGAAGGGCAGGTCCAGCCCGTACATGCGGTAGTCGCGTGCGAGCTCGACATCGCTGGTCTGGGCCAGGAACTGCCGCGAATCGGCGCCGGCGGTATGCAGCAGCAACACGGGAACGCCCTGCCCCGCATGGTCGCAATAGACCTGGAAGGAGGTTTCGCCCACCAGCATTGGATGATAGCGGCCGCTAAGCTGCGCCATGTCGCGCAGATAGGGCGACGGCCGCGAGGCGGTCTCGCCGACCAGCAGTTCGACGATCCGCTCCAGCGCCGCCCTGGCCTGCGCGATGCGCAGAGGCTCCCCGCCGACCTGGAAGTCCGGGTTGGCGATCTGCCAGGCGGTGAAGCTGTGAAACCGTGGCGGTGGGGGGCTGCTCAGAACCTGGCGCCATGCCTTTTCGTCCGCGACGATCGAGACGTCCCCCTCGACCACCGTGTCGACCGTGACGTGCCCATCCGCGAAAACGAGGGCGACGGCATCGCTGCCGACCGCGAAAGAGACCGCGAGCGCCAGCCCGGGCGACAGCCTGCGAAGCTCGGCGTCGCCGACGAGACCGAGCAACCGTCGGCGCAACTCCTCTGCCACGCTCACGCCTGGCCTCCTTCGGCTGTTTCCTGGAGAAAGCGCATCATCTCCGTGTGGTCCGATCGTTCGCCGAGAGACCTCGCGCCGTCGCGCCACAACGCGGCCATGGCGGGAAGCACGGGAAGCGAAAGCCCGAGACCTTCGGCCATATGCGCGGCGATCGTGACGTCCTTGGCCATCAGCCCGGTCGCAAAGCCGGAAGCGAAGGACCGCGACAGGACGAACTGCTTCATCTTGACCTCGGTGGCGTTGTTGCGGCCGCTGGAGCCGTTCAGTGCATCAATCAGCGTCTCGGCGGCGATGCCGAACCGTTCCGCCACGATCA
>JAEUMA010000124.1 GCA_016793565.1 Rhizobiaceae bacterium | reverse complement strand
CTCCGAGCGCCCGACCTTCATCGCCACGATCGGCTTCTTCAGTTCGCGCGCCCGCGCGGCCAGCCGCTCGAAGCCGGCGGCCGAGTCGAAGCCTTCGATATGCAGGCCAAGGCAGGAAACGCGCTCGTCCTCAATCAGGCCGATCGCCATTTCGGAGAGACCGGTCTGCGCCTGGTTTCCCGCCGTCATCAGGAAAGCGAGCGGCAGGGCCCGGGTCTGCATGGTGAGATTGCAGGCGATGTTGGACGACTGCGTAATGATCGCAGCACCACGCTCGCCGGGCGCCAGCCGGCGGCCGCCGTGCTGGTCGGGCCACAGCAGCGCGCCGTCGGCATAGTTGATCAGCCCGTAGCAGTTGGGGCCGATCACGGCCATGTCGCCTGCCGCTTCCAGCAGCGCGTCCTGCAGGCGGGAACCATCCGGATCGTAATGCGCCGTCTCGCGGAAACCGGCTGCGAAGCAGATGGCGCCGCCGGCGCCGCGCTCGCGCAGTTCGCGCACGACGTCGATGGTGAGATTGCGGTTGACGCCGATGAAGGTGGCGTCGGGCGCGCCGGGCAGGTCGGCGAGGGAGCGGTAGGCCCGCACGCCGGCCACCTCGTCCTTGGACGGGTGCACCGGCCAGATTTCGCCGGCGAAGCCCATCTTGAGCGACTGCTTGATGACGTTGGGCGCGAAGAAGCCGCCGCCGACCACGGCGATGGATTTCGGGCGGAGAAGACGTGAAAGATCGCGGGGCTGGCTCATGGCGTCGTCGTGATTTCGGAAGATGGGCCGGTCAGGCCGTTGGAGGCGATGTTGTGGAGTTCGGCCGCATATTCCCCGACCGCCCGCACTCCCTTTGGGCTGAGCGCGTAGATGCCGGTCGAGACGCGTTCGAACCACCCGTAATGATTGTCGGCCATCAGCCGCCTTGCGTGTACGATGCGTGTGGAGACGGCAACGTCGGACGCCTTCAGCGGCCCTGCCGTATCGAGCAGCGCCAGGCATCGAAGGGCCTCCTGGCGATAGCCGGTAACCAGCCGTCGGCGCGTGGAGCCGCCGTCGTTGGGATCGCCGACGAGGCGCGCGAACTCCCGCAGCAGCCGGCTTTTGCGCGGCTTCGACTGGCGGGGCTTGTAGGGTTCGGGATCGCAGTGGATTTCGACGAAGCCGTCGGCGAGGCGCACGGTGATCAGCCCGAGGCCCAGCCTGCGGCAGAGCTTCCTGTTGTCCACCAGCGCTTTGTATGACGCATGGCCCGCACCCTGCGGCACGGCGACGTAGACCGCGTCGGTCAGCGCCTGGCGTTCGATCGCCTGATGGAACAGCGACAGCGAAAAGCCGGCCTTGAGCTCCACGATCACCGGGTCTTCGCCCTCCTCGCGGATCGCCACCACGTCGGCCGCGCCGACCTCGCCCTTGACGGTGTAACCCTGCGCTTCCAGCAGGCGCTTCACCGGCAGATAGAGGTCGGTCTCCCTGAAGCCGGGTCTCGCCATCAGCCGCCCACTGCCCTCAGCAGGGCGCGCGAAATGATGTGGCGCTGGATCTCGCTGGTCCCCTCCCAGATGCGCTCGACGCGCGAGTCGCGCCAGATGCGCTCCAGCGGCAGGTCGTCCATCAGGCCCATGCCGCCATGGATCTGGATCGCCTCGTCGGCGATGTAGGCCAGAACCTCGGTGGCCTTCAGCTTGGCCATGGCCATGTCCTGGTCAGTCACAGTGCCCTCGTCGTATTTCCACGCCGCCTCGCGCACCAGAAGTTCGGCAGCCTTCAACTCCATCGCCATGTCGGCGAGCTTGAACGAAACGCCCTGGAACTTGCCGATCTGCTGGCCGAACTGCTCGCGGCTCGCGGCATATTCGATGGCATGGCCGAGCGCCCGCTCGGCGCGGCCAAGGCAGGTCGCCGCCACTTGCAGGCGCGTCGCCCCCAGCCAGGAGTTGGCGACCTCGAATCCCTTGTGCACCTCGCCCAGGATTTGCGAGGCCGGCAGCCGGCAATCGTCGAACTCCAGCACGGCGTTGGTGTAGCCGCGATGCGAGACGTTGCGATAGCCGTCGCGCACCGTGAAGCCCGGTGTGCCCTTGTCAACGAAAAAGGCGGTGATCTTCTTGCGCTTTCCGCGCGGCGAATCCTCTTCGCCCGAGGCCATGAAGCAGATCGCGAAGTCGGCCAGGTCGGCGTGAGAGATGAAATGCTTGGTGCCGTTGAGCACCCAGTCGCCACCCTTCTCGACGGCGCTTGCCTTCATGCCGCGCAGGTCGGAGCCGGCGCCGGGCTCGGTCATGGCCAGACAATCCCATTTCTCGCCGCGAATACAGGGATAGAGGTATTTTGGCCGCTGCTCCTCGGTGCCGGCGAGCAGGATGTTGGAGGGCCGCGCGACACAGGTCCAGTGCAGCGCGTAGTTGGCCTTGCCGAGTTCCTTCTCGTAAAGCAGCCAGGTCTGCGTATCGAGCCCCGCACCGCCGACCTCGGCCGGCATGTTGGCAGCGTAGAGGCCGGCCTCGATCGCCTTGCGCTGCAGCTCGGTAATGAGTTCGCGCCTCAAATGCCCGCTGCGCTCCACTTCCAGCTCGTGCGGAAAGAGCTCCTTCTCCACGAAGGTGCGGGTCGTGTCCACGATCAGCTTCTGTTCCTCGGACAGGCCGAAATCCATGGGTTTGCTCCCTGTCAATGCGCCGCCAGGCGCCGTTGTTCGAGAAAGGCGTCGACTTCCCCGCGCGTCGGCGCGCCGTCGCGTCCGCCGAAACGCGTGCATTTGATCGCAGCGGCAGCGCTCGAAAACCGCACCGCCTGTGCCAGATCCATCTCTTCCGCCAGCGCGGCCATGAAGGCGCCGTGAAAAATGTCACCGGCGGCATTGGTGTCGACCGCCGCCACCGCGAATGCGGCCTGGTGCCGGATCGGCCCGCCGGGCACGTGCCAGCTTGCGCCGCGCTCCCCGTCGGTGACCACCACCATCGCCCCGGTCAGGCTCCTCAGTTTCGCGACGGCCTCTTCCAATTGGCATTCGCCGAGCAGAACGCGAGCGCCGTCCAGCGAAGCCACGATATGGCTGGCGCGGGGAGCGAGATCGGCCAGCACTTCGCGGGCACCGACGTCGAGATCGAGCACCGCCGGAATGCTCACCGCCCGCGCTCCGTCCAGCGCGATGGCGGCCGCCTTCGGCCATCGCACGTCCACGAGCACCGCGCCGAAGGAACCGAAATCCGGCAGCCTGTCGGGCGCTCCGAGCAGCTCTGGCGCATACCATGGCACCACGATCTTCTCGCCGCGATCGTCGATGAAGATCGCCGACATCGCCGACATGGCGCCTGGAACCCGCCGCACCAGGTCGCTGCCGATGCCCTCCGCCGCCAGCGCGCCAGCGAGGATGTCGCCGACCGCGTCGTCCCCGATCGACGCCCAAAGCGAAACCGGATGGCCGAGCCTGGCGACCGCGGTGGCCGCGCTGGTCGCCATGCCCGCGACGACCAGCCTTGCGCCTTTGGGCAAGTGCTTTCCCGCCGAGCGCGGCAGTTCAGGCAGTTGCATCATCAGGTCGGCGATCAGCGCGCCGACGCAGAGGATCGGGCGCGCGTTCATCCGCGGGCCGGCGCCTCATTGAGGCCGGACGATCCCAGTCCAAGGTGCAAGAGAGGCAGGCCCATTCAGGCCTTCTTGGCCTTGGCGGGCTTTGCCGATTTGCCGGCCTTTTTCTGCGCTTTTGCCGACTTCGAGTCCGCGCTTTTGGTCTTCGCCTTCACGACCTTGGCCTTGGCGGCGGGCGCATCGGCATTTCCCGTCTTCGCAGCCTTCTTTCCTGCCTTGGCCGGCTTGTCCGCCGCGCCCGCCAGCTGGCGCACATAGTCGCGGTGCAGGGCGCCCGCTCCCCAGCCTTTGCCCTTGTTCTCCTTCGAGAGCGCTTCCATGATCGCGACGAGATTGTCGTCGCGGATCTTCTCGAGCTCGCGGATCGACCAGCGGCCGGACTGCTCGTCAGACTGTTCGGCAATCAGGTCCACCAGTTCGTCGTTGAACTCCGGCACGTCCATCAGCTTGGTCCACGGCCACGAAAGGCACGGGCCGAACTGGGCCATGAAGTGGCGCATGCCGGCCTCGCCGCCGGCGATGCGGTAGACCTGGAACATGCCCATCTGCGCCCAGCGCAGTCCGAAGGAATAGCGCATGATGTCGTCGAGTTCCTCGACCGAGCAGATGCCGTCCTTGATCAGCCACAGGGCCTCGCGCCACATCGCCTCCAGCAGGCGATCTCCGACGAAAGCCTCGATCTCCTTGCGGATGACGACGGGCTTCATGCCGATCGACGCGTAGGCCTCGCGTGCCCGCGCGATGAATGCAGGCGATGTCGCCTCGCCGCCGACGATCTCGACGAGCGGTAGCAGATAGACCGGATTGAACGGGTGCGCGACCACCAGCCGCTCCGGCCGCTTGAGTGCGGACTGCATGTCGGTCGGCTTGATGCCAGATGTGGAGGAGCCGATGAGCGCATCGGCGGGAGCATGGGCGTCGATGCCTGCCAGGACCTTGTGCTTGAGATCAAGCCGTTCGGGAACGCTTTCCTGGATGAAGTCCGCGCCCTTGACGGCCTCGGCGATCGTCCTGGCATAGGTGATCTTGCCTTCCTTGGGCAGGCCGCCGGCCGCCATGCGCTTATAGGCGCGGCGCGCGCCTTTCATGACTTCGCCGACCTTGCGCGAGGCCTCCGGGTCGGGATCGTAAACCGCCACGTCGATGCCGTTCAGCGCCAACCGCGCCACCCACCCCGCACCGATGACGCCGCCGCCAATGCAGGCCGCCTTGCTGATGGTCATGTCCGTGCCTCCCCGATCAACCGGCATTGGCCGCCAGCGGCGCCCTTTTCGTCAGCCCCAGCCTCTCGCGCACTTCCTGTGGCCCGATCACGCGGGCGCCGAGATTGGTGACGATCGTGGCCGCGCGCTCGACCAGCTGAGCATTGGTCGCCAGCACGCCCTTGTCCAGCCAGAGATTGTCTTCCAGCCCCACGCGGACATTGCCGCCGGCCAGCACCGCGGCCGCCGCATAGGCCATCTGGTTGCGGCCGAGCGAAAAAGCGGAAAAAGTCCATTCCTTCGGCACGTTGTTGACCATCGCCATGAAGGTGTTGAGGTCGTCGGGCGCGCCCCAGGGAACGCCCATGCAAAGCTGCACCAGCGCGTCCGGCTTCAGCACGCCCTCGGTCACGAGCTGCTTGGCGAACCAGAGATGGCCGGTGTCGAACGCCTCGATCTCCGGCTTAACGCCCATCGCCGTCATCATGCCGCCCATAGCGCGCAGCATGCCGGGCGTGTTGGTCATCACATAGTCGGCTTCGTTGAAGTTCATCGTGCCGCAGTCGAGCGTGCAGATTTCCGGCAGGCACTGGCGCACATGCTCGACGCGGTTGGACGCGCCGCCCATGTCCGTGCCGCGCTCCTTCAGCGGCAGCGGGTTCTCGACGTCGCCGAACACCATGTCGCCGCCCATCCCGGCGGTAAGGTTGAGCACCACGTCGACATCGGCGTCACGAATGCGCTCGGTGACCTCGCGATAGAGGTGCACGTCGCGGCGCGGTTTGCCGGTTTCGGGATCACGAACGTGGCAGTGCACGATCGCCGCCCCGGCCTTCGCCGCGTCGATCGCGGAATCGGCGATCTGCTTGGGCGAGCGCGGCACGTGCGGGCTGCGGTCCTGCGTGCCGCCCGAACCGGTGACGGCACAGGTGATGAAAACCTCCCGGTTCATTTCCAGCGGCATGAATTCCTCCTCGATCGCGGGCGAGGCATAGTTTCCGTCCTTGCTCGCGAATGCTTCACGAATTACGAACTATCGTTGATGAAAAACGAAAAGCCTTCGATCTTTCAGCCGGCGGAACGCCCGCTGAGCCTGCGCCTGCTCGTGCTGTCGGGCTCCTCGCTGATGTGCGTCGCCTCCGCGATCGATCCGCTGCGCGCGGCCAACCGGGTGATGGGAGAAGCTGCGTTCGACTGGCGCGTGGTCACCGTAGACGGTGAGGCCGCGGTCACCACTTCCGGCTTGCCTATCTCGTCGTCCGGCCGCTTCGACCCCGGTGAAAAGGTGGACGCGGTCATCGTCGTGGGCGGCTTCGGCACCCGCAGCGAGGGCGGCGCGGCACTATCATCGGCGCTGCGCCGCGCCGCACGCTCGGCCAAGGCCGTTGGCGGAGTTGAGGCGGGAACCTGGCTGCTGGCCCGCGCCGGCCTGCTCGACGGGCGTGCCGCGACCACCCATTGGGAAGACATGGAAGATTTTTCGGCCGCCTTTCCGGGCATCGACGTACGGCCGGACCGCTACGTCATCGACGGCCCGGTCTTCACCACGGGCGGCGCCTCACCGACATTCGACCTGATGCTGGCGCTGATCCGGGCAAGGCTCGGAATGGCGACGGCGCTCGATGTCGCAAGCGTGTTCATCTACGATCAGGCGCGCGCGGCGACCGACGCCCAGCCGCTCGTTTCGCTCGGCCGGCTGGACGGGTACGATCCTCGTCTCGCGCAGGCGATCCGTGCCATGGAAGCCCATATCGACAACCCGCTGACAGTCGCCGCGATAGCGCGACGCGCCGGGATCACAGCGCGCACGCTGGAGAAGGCCTTCATCAAGGCGATCGGCGAGACGCCTGGTGCCTACTATCTGCGTCTGCGGCTCAGCGCGGCGCGGCGGCTCGTGCTCGACACGCGCCTGCCCATGGCAGACATAGCCGGCCGCGCCGGCTTTTCCAGCGCAGCGGCATTCTCGCGCGCGTTTTCGCAGATGTTCGAGATTTCGCCCACGGCCATGCGCCACAGGTAGAGGACCGGTCAGGCCGCGCTGCGGTGAGCCTCGACCATCGAACGCATCTTGCGGGCGAGGTCCTGCTGAAGCTTGGCCAGAACAGCGCGCTCTACCGGGCTTGCGGCATCGCCCTCAGCATCGGGAAGACAGAACAGGCTGTCCACAATCGAAGCTGCCCGATCAAGCCTGACGGGCGTCGTCTCAACGTGATTCGCGTCGATGGGTGCTGCGGGCGTGCTCATGCAGGCACAATAGCCCCGTTACGATGTCGCTATGAAGGCAGACACATGACATCGGCATGACATTTCAGAAAATCCGATCCTACGGATGCTGGATTCGACGAAACGCTTTGCAAAAACGCCGAGGTCGAGGCCGTCAAACGAAAAAATCGCTGCGTCCGGCGCAGAGCGCCTTCCCAAACGTCAGGAGCTCGCCAACGCCTGGACCGAGGCCTCGATGGGTTTCTCAGCCCGCGACTGAATGATGGTGAAACCGACCGCCGCGGCAACGGCGGCAACGAAGACGACGACGAACGCCGACAGGGTGAGAGCCTTTCGCATCGGTCCACATTTCCTTGAAATTGTGGACCGATTAACCCGCGAAACGGCGCTTGGTTCCGGAATGTGGCGTCAGACGTAGCGGTTGACGACGTTTTCGAGGAACTCCTGCCGGCCTGAGCGTGGCTCCGGCTCGATGCCGCCGGCGCTCACCTGACGCTCGATTTCTTCGAGCGAGGAGTTGCCGGCCAGGATCTTTTTGGCTTCCGCGCCGTCCCAGCCGGCATAGCGTTCGGCCAGCGGTCCCGACAGCGCCTTGTCCTCGATCATGCGGGCTGCCGCCTTGAGCCCGCGCGCGCAGCAATCCATGCCGCCGATATGGGCGATCAGCAGATCCTGCGGGTCGAGCGACTGGCGCCGCAGCTTGGCGTCGAAATTGGTCCCGCCAGTGGTGAAGCCGCCGGCCTTCAGCACCTGGTAGTAGGCGAGCGCCATCTCCGGCACGTTGTTGGGGAACTGGTCGGTGTCCCAGCCAGACTGGTAGTCGTTGCGGTTCATGTCGATGGAGCCGAAAATGCCCAGCGCGTCGGCCAGCGCCAATTCGTGTTCGAACGAGTGGCCGGCGAGGATGGCGTGGCCCTGTTCGATATTGACCTTGAC
>JAEUMA010000109.1 GCA_016793565.1 Rhizobiaceae bacterium | reverse complement strand
TACGCTCGCCAAGCCATTCGAACTCGGCATCGTAGGCGGAGCCCTTGGCGCCATAGGCGTCGACGAAATAGATCAGCGATCCGCCGATGCCGACGATCGCCGGCACCTGCAGCGCCTTGTCGTCACCTTCATAGGGCTGCGCGCCCTTGCTCACCGCGTAGTCGTAGGCGTGCCTGGCGTCGACCACCCGCCAGCCCATCGACGGGGCGCAGGGGCCATGCTCTTCCACGAAGCGCATCGCATGTGAGCCGGCCTCGGCGTTAAGAATGTAATTGATGTCGCCCTGGCGCCAGACGGTGATGTTCTTGCTGCGATGCCGCGCGACAGGGACATAGCCCATGCGTTCGAACAGCACGGCGAGCTTCTCAGGCTCGGGGTGGGCAAACTCGACGAATTCGAACCCGTCGGTTCCGGCCGGGTTCAGCGGGCTAATCGAGGCAGGTGCCGCATCGTGCGGAAAAGGTCCCATCGTCGTCTCCTCAAGGCATCGAATGCGTTGAGAATACCGCTACCGCGCCGCATGGTGCTTGCGTTTGAGGACGACTTTGGACCAATCTATGCACGATCGGTGCATGCGGGCTGGAAAAATGGATGGAAGACGACGTGCTTGACGGTTTCGACCGCAAGATTCTGGCGTTGCTGCAGGGCGACGGCAGACTGACCAACAACGAGCTCGCCGAACGCGTGCACCTGTCACCCTCGCAATGCTCTCGCCGCAGGCAGCGGCTGGAGGAGGATGGCATGATCCGCGGCTACCGCGCCGTGCTCGACCGCGACCGGCTGGGCTTTTCGCTGGTCAACATCATCTCGGTGACGCTTGCGACCCACAACCGGGACAATGCGCGGCGTTTCGCCGAACTGCTCGCCCGTCTGCCCGAGGTGCAGGAGGCGCACGCCCTGACCGGCGAGATGGACTACATCCTGAAGGTCGTCACCCCGGATCTCAAATCGCTTTCCGAATTCGTCAACGGCGTGCTGCTGCCGCACGAATCCGTGCAGCACGTCAAGACGGCGATCGTGCTCGAAACGCTGAAGGAGACGGCGGCGCTGCCTCTTTGAGGCGCGGCAGGCTCAACCCTTCGCCTGCTTCACCATCGTGAAGAGATTGGTGCACCGCGCGCCGGATCGGCAATAGGCGAACACCGGTCCGGGCAAGGCGTCCATCGCGCTGCCCATATCCGTCACGTCCTGCGGGGTTATCTGGCCACTGACGACGGGGATATGGCGGAAGGAGAGGCCCGCCGCCTCCACCGCCGCGCGGACGGCCTGGGCCGCAGGCTGGCCCGGCTGTTCGTCGTCGGGGCGGTTGCAGATTACGCTGCGGAAGCCGGCAGCCTTGATCGCCGGCACGTCCTCCGGCTCGATCTGGCCGGAAACGGCAAAACTATCGGTGAGCGGACGGTATTCCATGGTCGCTTCCTCGTTTCCTTCGGCGTCTTCTGGAGCGCCGGGTGCATCTTTGTGCCACCGGCGGCGCCCGGCGGCAACGGCATGTCGCTTACGCAACGCGCTCCGCCAGGTCTTCGATCAGGCCCGCTATGATGTCTGGCCGTTCGACGCAGGGAATGTGACCGACGCCCTCGATCAGTCGAAACTCCGAACCGGCGATCAGTTCAGCCGTGGAGCGCACCAGCGCCGGAGGGGTCGCGCCGTCATGCTCGCCGGCGATGCACAGTACGGGTATCCTCAGCGCCGACGTCGATTCGGTCAGATCCGCGTCGCGGATCGCCTCGCAGGTGGCAATGTAGCCTTCGACCGGCGTTCGGCGCAGCATGGTCGCTGAGCCGACATAGTCGGCGCCGTTGGCGGCGCGGAAACCAGGCGAGAACCACCGCTCA
>JAEUMA010000099.1 GCA_016793565.1 Rhizobiaceae bacterium | reverse complement strand
GGGCTCCGAGTTGGCCGCCAGCAGCGCTTCGGTGTAGCGGTGGCGCGGCGTTGCGAAGATCGCCGCCGTCTCTCCTTCCTCGACCAGTCTGCCGAGATACATCACGCCCATGCGGTCGGCCACGTGGCGAACGACATGCAGATTGTGGGTGATCATCAGGAACGCGACGCCGAGCCTCGCCTGCAGATCGTTCATCAGGTTGAGCAGTTCGCCCTGCACAGACACATCGAGCCCGGCAGTCGGTTCGTCGGCGATGACGAGCTTGGGCCGCAGCGCCAGAGCCCGCGCCACCCCGACGCGACGCGCCTGGCCACCGGAAAGCTGGTGCGGAAACCGGTCGGCGAAATCGGCCGGCAGCCCGACCTCCGTCAGCAATCGCGGTATTTCCCGCTCGAAATTTGCCTCGACGCCATGGACTTTGAACGGTTCGGAGAGGATGGAGCCGACGCTGCGCCGCGGACTGAGCGAGCCGATCGGATCCTGGAACATGATGGCGACGTCGCGCCGCAGCGGGCCGAGGCCGGCTCCGTCGCCGCCGACTCGCTTGCCTTCGAAGCGGATCGAGCCGTCCGACACCGGCACCAGCCCCATCACCGCACGAGCGAGGGTCGATTTTCCCGATCCGGACTCGCCCACCAGCGCGTAAGTGGTGCCGGCCTCGACGGACATCGACACGCCAGCGACCGCCTCGATCGTATGGGCGCCGCGTCCGCGCAGCCTGTCGAACAGCGAGCCGCCCTGGCGAAAGCGGACGAACAGATCGTCGATCTCGAGCAGCGCCGTCACGCGTGCAGCCTCTCGAGCGGTGCAAGGTCGAATGCCTTGTGGCAGGCCGCGACATGCGTGGACGATAGGCTGCGGCCCTCGGGATGCTCGCCGCAGCGCTCGAAGCGTTCCGGGCAGCGGGGTTCGAAGATACAGCCCTGCGGAGGCCTGCGCAGGTCGGGGATCGTGCCAGGAATGGTCGGCAGGCGGCGCGTCGCGTCGCGGATGCGGCCCGGGTCGCAGGTGAGCAGCGCCCGCGTGTAGGGATGGCGCGCATCGTGGAAGATCTCGCGTACGGTCCCGCGCTCGGCGACCTCGCCCGCATACATGATGGCGACGTCGTCGCAGAGCTGGGCGATCGCACCAAGATGGTGGGAGATGAACAGGACCGCGCAGCCTGCCTCGCGCTGCAGGTCCTTGAGGAGCGCGATGACTTCAAGCTCCAGCGTCGCGTCGAGCGCCGTGGTCGGCTCGTCTGCGATAACAAGCTCCGGTTCGGCGAGCAGGGCCATGGCGATGCAGATACGCTGGCGCATCCCGCCCGAAAACTGGTGCGGATATTGCGACAGCCGCTGCTCCGGGTCCGGAATGCGGACCTTGGCCAGATATTCCACCGCCCGGCGCTTTTTCTCGCGTGAGCTGGCGCCGGAGCGGTACTGGATCGCCGTCATCTGCTGGCCGATCGACAGCACCGGGTTGAGCGCCGTCATCGGGTCCTGGAAGATCACCGTCATGCGCTGGCCACGCAGGTTGCGCAGGCGATCCGGCGGCATGGTCAGGATATTGCTGCCGTCGAAACGCACCTCGCCGCCCCCGAGCCGCGCATTGCTGGGCAGCAGCCCGATCACCGCGTTGATCAGGGTCGACTTGCCGCAACCGGACTCGCCGACGATGCCCATCACTTGTCCCGGCTGAACAGAAAGTTCGACGTCGCGAAGCGCATGCAGGCGACCGCGCGGCGTCTCGAAGTCGACGTTCAGGCCGTTGATTTCGAGGATGCCGTTCGCCATCAGCCTTCCTTCCGCAGGCGTGGATCGAAACGGTCGCGCAGGGTCTCGCCAAGAAAGGTGAAGCCGAGCGTCGCGATCACGATCGGGAGGCCGCCGGCGATCGCCGGCCAAGGGCTCTCACGGATGAAGGAGTAGCCGTCGTTGAGGATGGTGCCCCAGGACGGCGTCGGAGGACGCACGCCCAAACCGAGGAAGCTCATGCCGGCCTCGATGGTGATGACGACGGGAATGTCCATCGACACCAGGATCAGCAGCGGCCCGATGAGATTCGGCATCACGTCGACCAGGAGAATGCGCGGGGCAGGCGAGCCGAGCGCCCGCGCCGCCAATATAAACTCGGTGTTCTTTAGCGCCATGGTCTGCGCGCGGATGACGCGCGCATAGCCGGGCAAGGTGGCTATGACGACGACCGCCACCACGGCGTAGAGGCTTGGGCCGGTGAGCGTGACCAACGCCAGCGCCAGCATAACGGTCGGAAACGAGCGTAGCGCGTCGAACAGCAGCAGCAGAGCTGAGTCCAGCCAGCGCGGACCGTATCCGGCCGCCATGCCCAGCATCAGTCCGCCGACCAGCGAGATGCCGGTGGACACCAGCGCGACTGTCAGGGCGATGCGTGCGCCGTAGAGCACCCGCGTGAACAGATCTCTGCCGAGATGGTCGGTGCCGAGCCAGTGCAGGAGGCTGGGTTCGGCGAAGCGCTCGCGTGGGCTCATCCCGGACGGGCTGTAGGGCGACAGGTCCGCGAACAATGCCGCAGCAACCACCAGCAACACCATGACGAGGCCGAGCGCGCCCATGGGATCGGAGAGGATGCCCCGCAGCCAGCCGAACCGGGGCGCGCGCGCCGCTGCGGCGCTATCGTCAAAGGTTTGCGCGGACACGGGGATCGAGCGAGGCGGCGATGAGGTCCGCGCAAAGGGTTGATAACACGTAGAAGATCGTGGTGACCATGACGGCTCCCATGACGACGGGATAGTTTCGCGTGGCGAGCGAGTCGAAGATGAGGCGGCCCACCCCCGGCCGGGCGAAGACGATCTCGGCGAAGACCGCGCCCGAAATCATGTGGCCGACACCGATGCCAAGCAGCACGACGGTGGGGATGATGGCGATCTTCAGCGCGTAGCGAAAGGTGATCACGCTCTCACGCAGGCCGAAGGCGCGGGCCATTCGGATGTGGTTTTCCGACAGCACCTCAAGCATCGAGGCGCGCACCATGCGCGCCAGGTAGCCGACCCAGCCCAGCCCGACGGCCAGAGATGGCAGGACGAGATGATGGAGCTGGTCCAGCGGTTTCCCCGGCTCCCCGGCGCCGATTGTCGGAAACCAGCCCAGCATGACCGAAAAGAACAGGAGGCTGTAGATCGCAACCACGAAAGACGGCAGGGCGATGGCGCCCACCGAAAGGACTCCCACGATGCTGTCGGCCCAAGTGCCGCGCCGGATAGCCGAGAAGCAGCCGAGCGGAATGCCGAGCAGGGCCGACCAGCCGATGCTGAAAAAGATCAGCGTCAATGTGAACGGAAGCTGGTCCAGCACCGTGTCCAGCACTGGCCGGTTGGTCAGGACGTCGGTGCCGAGGTCGCCTCTCAGGACTCGACCAAAGAAGCGCGTCATCTGCACGATCGCGGGCTGGTCGAGCCCCATCTGGACCCGGAAGGATTCGCGCATCTCCTGAGAGGCCAGCGGTCCGAGTAGCACGGCTGCCGGGTCACCCGGGATGAGCTGGATCATCGCAATTAGGATGGTCAGCGCAACCGCGGTTATAGCGATCGCGAGCCCTGCTCTCCGCACCGCGTAGGCAAGCATCAGCGGCTCTTGCGCCGGCATACCCGGCGGGCAAGCGCCGCCGGGCACGATGGGCTTTCCGTCGGCAAGTCAACCAGCCGGCTTGAAGCCGTAGAAGATCGGAGTGCCATTCGGCAGCAAAGCAGGCTCGACAGCATCTCGGTAGCCGACACCGACGGCCTCATGCGTTAGGAACACGTACGACCCAGACTCCTCCATCAGATCCTGCATCTTGATGTACATCTCATTGCGCTTGGCGTTGTCGGTCTCGACCTTGGCCTTTGCATTGAGTTCGCCGAATTCGGGGCTGTTCCAGCGTTCCCAGTTCCATACGCCGATCTGCTCCGGTGTGAACCACTCGGTGGCGAAGCTGGGGTCTGGCTGCATGGAGAAGCGCTGCATCAACAGCTGGATCGTTTTCCAGGTATCGCCCGATTTCTGGTCGCCGATGCTCCAGAAGGTGCCGGAATCGTGCTGCCGGATCTCGACGTTGATGCCGACATCGGCAAGATTCGCCTGCAGCGCCTGCGCGGCGGAGACGCGCTCTGCCTTGTTCAGGATGTCGAGCGTGCAGTCGAAGCCATTGGCGAGGCCGGCCTGCTTGAGCAGATCGCGTGCCTTGTCGGGATCGTAGCCATAGATGTTCTTTTCGCGATGGCCGAGCAGGCCTGGCGCGATCAGGCCGGTGGCGGGTTCGGCAGCGCCGAAATAGGCCGCCTCCAGCACTGTAGGCACGTCGATCGCATGCTGCACGGCGCGGCGAACCTCCAGCTTGTCGAACGGCGCCTTCTCCTGATTCATGCCCAGCCAGACATAGGCCAGCGACGGCTTGACGATGATCTTGCCGCCCTTCGGGGGCGTCTCGCGGTAGCGCGGAATGGAACTCACCGCGACCCAGGTATAGTCGAGGTCGCCGGCCTCGAGACCGAGCTCCGCGGTCTTCTCGTCCTCGATCGGGATCACGTGGATCTCCTCGAATGCCCCGGGCTGGCCCGGCCATTCGGGATTGCGCACCAGCACCAGGCGCTGCTTGGGCAGCCACTCCTTGATGGAATAGCGACCGCACTGAGCCGGCGGCTTGGTGTCGAATTTGCCGCCCGCGGCCTCGACCGCCTTCTTGGACACGATGCGGCCGGAGCCGAACACCAGGCCAACGTTCCAGAGCGGAGGGAACGGCTCCTTCAGTACGATGACGCCGGATTTCTCGTCCTGGACCTCGACGTGGTCGAGCGCGGCCCAGTCGCCCTTGTAGGGCGAGTCCAGCGCCGGATCGATCATGCGCTCGAACGAGAATTTGACGTCCTCCGCGGTCACCGGTCCATGTCCGTCGGACCAGACCAGACCGTCGATCAGCGTGAACTCGATATGGGTGGGATCGACCTGTTCGAGCTTTGTAGCGGAGTCCAATTCCCACTGCCATGCGTCGCCGGGCTTCATCGTGGCCAGTCCGGGGAAGATATTGCGCATCACATCGTCCTCGGGCGAGGACTTGCGGAAGGCGGGATCGAGGTTCTGGATGTCGCTATATGCCCGCACCCGCAACACTTTGCCGTCCTGCGAAAGGCTGGCTTTTGGGTAGAATCCCGCGGAGAGCCCTGCCGCGGCCATGGACGCGAGCACGCTGCGGCGGGTCATCTGCAACTTAAACATCTGTCGGTTCCCTCTTGATCACTGCCTGAGCCGAAGCAAGCCAGCCAAAAGGCCGGCTGGCAACCCCTTAAGTACATTAAACGTGATCGCGCGGAACGTCGAAGCGATAGTCACGCTCAAAAGTCCGTTCGCCGTTCTCCCATGCTTCCAGCCGCGCCTCGAAGCGGAATTTCGTTTCGCTGACGCTCATATGCAGGCGACCGGCGACTGCGAGTTCCAGCCCTTCGCGGCCGAACTCCTTGCGGAAGACAGTTTCGGCCCGCGCGGAAAGCGGGTCGTCCGGATGGATGGAATAGGTGCGCGTCTGCGCGACGCCGTACTGCCAGTCGATCTCGTCGAGCCGGTACTTGCCGTCATCCTGGAAGCGCTCCATCACCACTTCGCCGCTGCGGATATCCCTGGTCACTGTGTAGTGACTGTGCGGCTTCCGGATCTCCGTCTTGTCGAGCACCGGCCCGTTCACGGCTGGCTCAAACGGCTTCAACGCCTCGTCGGCGGGGCTCGGCCTGCGCACGGGCAGTTCGAGCATGCAGCCCGACGTGTCGAGTGTCAGGGTAGCCGTCTCTGGAGACGGCCAGGCGATCGGCCAGTAGGACGACGATATCGCCAGCCGCAGCCGGCTGCCTTTGCCGATGCGCTGGCCGCAATCGTTGAGCTTGATCACGACGTCGTAGAAGCGGCCTGGCTCGACGGGCTGCAGGTCGACATGACCGTCGCGATGCGTGAGGTTGAGCAGCCCGTAGGTCAGCCGGGTCGCGCCGCCGTCTGGCAGCACCTCGGAGAGCACGGCGGCGATGAAGGCGTTCGGCCTGTCGGCGCTGATCCTGAGCTTCACCAACGGCGCGCCGAGCATGTCGAACGGCTCCGTGACGACTTCGCCGTCGAACACCAGCGAGCCGCCGGCTTCCTGGCGCTGGTCGTCCGGCTCATCTGCCTCGAGGCCGTAGGGGCACCACTTTCCGGCGGCCAGACCGACCGTCTGCGGCGACGAGATGGAGAGGCGTTCTCCGCGCGCGGCCGGA
>JAEUMA010000026.1 GCA_016793565.1 Rhizobiaceae bacterium | reverse complement strand
AATTCTTCATGCGCGACGGCCGCCCGACGATCGACGCGCTCGTATCGCTGACCGGCTTCTCGCTGGTGGGCGGCCCGGCCTACAACGACGCCAAGGCCGCGGAAGACATGCTGGCTCGCCTCGACGTCCCCTACATCGCAGGCCATCCCGCCGAACTGCAGACGCTGGAGCAATGGGGAGCCTCCGACCGCGGGCTGCTGCCGGTGGAATCGACCCTGATGGTGGCGATCCCCGAACTCGACGGCGCGACCGGCCCGATCGTCTTCGGTGGTCGGTCAGACCATGCCGGCAAGCCGTGCACCGGCTGCCACCGCGGCTGCACTTTCGAACCCGGCTCCGACAGCCGCGACATGCACTCTTGCGAGGAACGCGCGGAGATGCTCGCCGCGCGCGTCGCAAAACTGGTGCAGCTGCGCCGCCAGGCGCTCAGCGAGCGTCGGGTTGCGATCGTCCTGTTCAACTTCCCGCCCAACGCGGGAAACACCGGCACGGCGGCGTTCCTATCGGTATTTGCGTCGCTGCACTCGACAATGCAGGCGATGAAGCGCGAGGGCTATAACGTCGATGTGCCAGCCACCGTCGACGAGTTGCGCGCGCGGCTGATCGAAGGCAATCGCGAACGCTTCGGCAGCCATGCCAATGTTCATGTCCGCATACCGGCCGATACACACATCAAAAAAGAGCGCTGGCTGCGCGAGATCGAGCAACAATGGGGCCCGGCACCCGGACGCCAGCAGAGCGACGGCTCTTCGATCTTCGTCCTCGGCACCACCTTCGGAAACGTCTTCGTCGGTATCCAGCCCGCCTTCGGATACGAAGGCGACCCGATGCGTCTGCTCTTCGAGAAGAGCTTCGCGCCGACGCATGCATTTTCCGCATTCTACCGCTGGATCCGCGAGGATTTCGCCGCGGGTGCTGTCCTGCATTTCGGCACGCATGGCGCGCTCGAGTTCATGCCCGGAAAGCAGGCAGGACTGTCCGCCAGAGACTGGCCGGACCGGCTGATCGGCGACCTGCCCAATATCTACCTCTACGCGGCCAACAACCCCTCCGAGGGCGCCATAGCGAAGCGCCGTTCGGCGGCCACGCTGATAAGCTACCTGACGCCGCCGATCGCGACGGCCGGGCTCTATCGCGGGCTGCTCGACCTCAAGGCTTCCATCGAGCGCTGGCGTCGGGCGGCGCCCGATGCCCGGTCCGAGCGCGCCGACATCGCCGTTCTGATCCAGGCGCAGGCCGCGGCGGTCGATCTTTCCGCGACCGAGCCCGCCTGGGGCGATACGGCGGAAGTGCATGTCGCATCGCTTGGTCAGCAGATCCTGGAGCTCGAATACACCCTGATCCCGCACGGCCTCCATGTGGTGGGCGAGGCACTTTCGACCGCCGAGCGGGTCGACATGCTGATCTCGATAGCGGAAGCGACCCACGGGCTGCAGTTGGACCGCGCGGTGGCGGCTGCGATCGTCGGGGGAGTGTCTCCCTCGAAGGCCCTCGCCAAGGCCGGCGCGCCCCATGACGAGACAACGCTTGCGGCGCTCGCCTCGCTCGCGGCGACGGACGCCCTACTGGCAGAAGATCATGAAACGCCCGCTATCCTGCGCGCGCTCGACGGCCGCTTCATCCGCCCCGCACCGGGCGGCGACCTGCTGCGCACGCCGGCGATCCTTCCCACCGGCCGCAATTCGCACGGCTTCGATCCGTTCCGCATCCCCACCGCGTTCGCGGTCGCCGATGGCCAGCGCCAGGCCCGCCGCATTCTCGAGCGGCATCTGGCCGACGGCGCGGAACTGCCCGAGACCATCGCTATCGTGCTATGGGGCACCGACAATCTAAAGAACGAAGGCGGCCCGATCGCCCAGGCGCTTGCCCTGATGGGGGCCCTCCCCCGCTTCGACGGTTTCGGACGATTGGCCGGCGCGACATTGATACCGCTGGCGGAACTCGCGCGGCCGAGAATCGACGTGATCGCCACGCTGTCCGGCATCTTCCGCGATCTGCTGCCGCTGCAGATCAAGCTGCTGGCCGATGCAGCCTTCATGGCGGCGTGCGCCGACGAGCCGGTCGAGATGAACTTCATCCGCAAGCATGCGCTGGCCCATCAGGCCGCGACGGGCTGCAGCCTGGAGACAGCGGCGTTGCGCGTGTTCGGCAATGCCGAGGGAGCTTACGGTTCCAACGTCAATCACCTGATCGACAGCGGCGGGTGGGACGACGAGGACGAACTGGCCGCCACCTACGCCAGCCGCAAGGGCTTCGCCTACGGCCGCAGCGGTGCGCCGACGAAACAGGCCGCGCTCCTCGACAGCGTGCTTGCCCGCGTCGACCTCGCCTACCAGAATCTCGACTCGGTCGAACTCGGCGTGACAACCGTCGACCACTATTTCGATACTCTGGGCGGCATCTCGCGCGCGGTCCGCCGCGCCAAGGGTGCAGCGGCGCCGGTCTATATCGGCGACCAGACCCGCGGCGAAGGAACCGTTCGCACGCTGAGCGAGCAGGTCGCCATCGAGACGCGTACCCGCATGCTCAATCCGAAATGGTACGAGGGCATGCTCAGTCACGGCTACGAGGGCGTGCGCCAGATCGAGGAACATGTCCGCAACACGATGGGCTGGTCGGCAACCACCGGCGCGGTCCAGCCATGGGTCTACCAGCAGCTCACGCAGACTTTCCTGCTCGACTTGGAGATGCGCCGCCGGATCGCCGCGCTCAATCCGGCTGCGTCGGCGAAGATGGCCAACCGCCTGATCGAGGCGCATGAACGCCACTACTGGACACCCGACCCCGCGATGCTCGACGCGCTGCGGGAGGCGGGCGACGAACTCGAAGACCGTGTCGAAGGCATTGGTGTGGAGGCTGCGGCATGAACGTGTTCACGCATCCGCGGGTCGCCCGCGACGAAGCCAAGAGGCGTACACGGCTGGACGGTGACGGCAGCGTCCAGGTGATGCTGGACCCGACGGTGACGATCGAGACCGCCAAGGTCTTCGCCGTCTACGGCAAGGGCGGCATCGGCAAGTCGACGACATCGTCGAACCTGTCCGTCGCCTTTTCGAAGCTCGGCAAGCGCGTCCTCCAGATCGGCTGCGATCCCAAGCACGATTCGACCTTCACCCTGACCAAGTCGCTGATCCCCACCGTGATCGACATCCTGGAGAAGGTCGACTTCCACACCGAGGAACTGCGCGCCGACGATTTCGTGTTCGATGGCTACAACGGCGTGATGTGCGTGGAGGCCGGTGGGCCGCCGGCGGGCACGGGTTGTGGCGGCTACGTCGTCGGGCAGACGGTGAAGCTCCTCAAGGAGCATCACCTCCTCGAAGATACCGACGTCGTCATCTTCGACGTGCTCGGCGACGTCGTCTGCGGTGGTTTCGCCGCCCCGCTCCAGCACGCCGACCGCGCCCTTATCGTCACCGCCAACGACTTCGATTCGATCTTCGCCATGAACCGGATCGTGGCCGCGATCCTCGCCAAGTCGCGGAACTACAACGTGCGGCTCGGCGGCGTCATCGCCAACCGGAGCGCGGCGACCGACGAGATCGACCGCTTCAACGACACCATCGGTCTCCGGACGCTCGCCCACTTCCCCGATCTCGACGTCATCCGGCGGAGCCGCCTCAAGAAGTCGACGCTCTTCGAGATGGAGTCGACCCCCGAGCTCGAGGCGGTGAAGACCGAGTATCTCCGCCTGGCTGCGGGGCTATGGGCCGGCACCGAGCCGCTGACGGCGCAGCCCATGAAGGACCGGCAGATTTTCGATTTCCTGGGGTTCAACTGATGTCGAGCGCCACCTACGAGGATCGCCGCAACGAGGTCGAGACCTACTTCGACCGCACCGCGGTCGA
>JAEUMA010000001.1 GCA_016793565.1 Rhizobiaceae bacterium | reverse complement strand
GATGACGCCGCGCAGATGACGCTCCAGATAGTTGCCGGGGTTGACCGAGAGCGTCGAGTCGTCGACCGGCGCGCCGTCGGAGATCATCATCAGGATCTTGCGCTGCTCGGGGCGCGCGATCAGCCGGTTGTGCGCCCACAGAAGCGCCTCGCCGTCGATGTTCTCCTTCAGCAGCCCTTCGCGCATCATCAGGCCAAGATTGCGCCGAGACCGGCGCCAGGGCGCGTCGGCGCTCTTGTAGATGATGTGGCGCAGGTCGTTGAGCCGGCCCGGATTGGGCGGCTTGCCGTCCTTCAGCCACTTCTCGCGCGCCTGTCCGCCCTTCCAAGCCTTGGTGGTGAAGCCGAGGATTTCCACCGAGACGCCGCAGCGTTCCAGCGTGCGCGCCAGGATGTCGGCGCAGGTCGCCGCCACGGTGATCGGCCGGCCGCGCATCGAGCCCGAATTGTCGAGCACCAGCGTCACCACCGTGTCGCGGAACTTGGTGTCGCGTTCCTGCTTGAAGGACAGCGGCTGCATCGGGTCGATCACCACGCGCACCAGCCGCGCCGGGTCGAGATAGCCCTCCTCCAGGTCGAAATCCCAGGAACGGTTCTGCTGCGCCATCAAGCGGCGCTGCAGGCGGTTGGCCAGCCGGCCGACCACGCCCTGCAGATTGGCGAGCTGCTTGTCGAGGAAGGCGCGCAGCCGGTCGAGTTCGTCCTCGTCGCAGAGTTCCTCGGCGCCCACCGTTTCGTCGAAGGCGGTCGTGAAGACCTTGTAGTCGATCTCCTTGGGCAGGTTGGCGAAGGGGTTGTCCTGGCGACGCGCTTCCCCGGGCGTCTCGGCGTCGTCCTCGTCGTCGGAGAATTCGTCGGTGGTGGAATCTGAGGCCTCCGTCTCGCCGGCGCTCTCTTCGTCGGTCTCGGCCTCCTGGTCCTCGGACTGCGAGGGGTCGGAGCCGGTGTCGTCCTCGCTTCCCGCCTCGCTCTGGTCCTCCCCTTGGGGCTGCTCGTCCTCGCTGCTTTCGCTTTCCTCTTCCTGCTGGTCCTCGCCGAGTTCCTCGGCCATTTCCATCGAGACCAGCATGTCGCGGATGACCCGGGCAAAGGCCTGCTGGTCGCCGAGCTTGTCGAGCAGTCCGTCGATGTCCGAGCCTGCCTTTTCCTCGATCCACGGACGCCACAGGTCGACCATCCGCTGGCCGCTCTTCGGCACCGCCTTGCCGGTCAGCCGTTCGCGCACCATCATCGCCACCGCTTCCTCCAGCGGAGCGTCGGCGCGGTCGCGCACGTCGGCCAAGCTGGCGCGGGCGTATTTGTCCTCCAGCATGGAACCGATATTGTTGGCGACGCCCTGCATGCGGCGGCTGCCGATGGCCTCGACGCGCGCCTGCTCGACCGCGTCGAAGATTGCGCGCGCCTGCTTGCCCTCGGGCGCGAATCGCGTGTGCAGCCGATCGTCGTGGCAGGCCCGCTTCAGCGCCATGGAATCGCCGAGGCCGCGCGTAACGGCGACGTCGTTTGCGGTAGGCTTCTTCGGCGGCTCGGGCAGGCGGGCGCGGTTGCCTGCCAGGGCCGGCCGCTCCTTGGCGAAGCCGACCTCGAATTCTCCGTCACCGGCGATCGCGCGCATGCAGACCGTGACCGCGCGCTTGAACGCATCGGTATCGGTGCCGCCCTTCGGCTTGTTGCGCGTATTGTCGCCCGGACCTGGCATGGAGGTCGATGCTATCCCAGCACCACGTTGGCGGCGCTCTCCGGCAGATCCTCGCCAAAGGCGCGCTGGTAGAACTCCGCCACCACCGTACGCTCGAGTTCGTCGCACTTGTTGAGGAAGGTCAGCCGGAAGGCCAGCCCCACATCGCCGAAGATCTCGGCATTCTCGGCCCAGGTGATCACGGTGCGCGGGCTCATAACGGTCGACAGATCGCCGTTGATGAAGGCCGAGCGCGTCATGTCCGCCACCCGCACCATCTTGTTGACGATGTCCTTGCCCTTCGTATCGCGATAATGCTTGGCCTTGGCGAGCACGATGTTCACCTCGTTGTCGTGCGGCAGATAGTTCAGCGTGGTGACGATCGACCAGCGGTCCATCTGCGCCTGGTTGATCTGCTGCGTGCCGTGGTAGAGGCCAGTGGTGTCGCCGAGACCGACCGTGTTGGCCGTGGCGAACAGGCGGAAGGCCGGGTGCGGCCGGATGACGCGGCTCTGGTCGAGCAGGGTCAAGCGGCCGGACGATTCCAGTACGCGCTGGATGACGAACATCACGTCCGGGCGGCCGGCATCGTATTCGTCGAAACAGAGCGCGACGTTGTGCTGGTAGGCCCAGGGCAAGATGCCGTCGCGGAACTCGGTCACCTGCTTGCCGTCCTTGAGCACGATCGCGTCCTTGCCGACGAGGTCGATCCGGCTCACATGGCTGTCGAGGTTTACGCGTACGCAGGGCCAGTTGAGGCGCGCGGCGACCTGCTCGATATGCGTAGACTTGCCGGTGCCGTGATAGCCGGAGACCATCACGCGGCGGTTGAAGGCGAAGCCGGCAAGGATCGCCAGCGTGGTCTGCTTGTCGAAAAGATAGTCCGGGTCGAGGTCGGGCACGTGCTCTGTCGCCACCGAATAGGCCGGAACCACCATCTTGGATTCGAAGCCGAACGTGTCCTTTACCGGCAAGGTCGTGTCGGGGAGGTTGGCGATGTCGCGATCGACCTTGTTCATTGCGTCCTCACGCGCGGCGCTTGGGTGCGCCGGCAAAAATCCGTTGCTGTTCGGGGCAGTCCTTTAGCAGAACGGCGCGCTAGCACAAACCCGCCTGCTTGAGCACGCGGTAGGCCTGGAGCACATCGCGGAAGCGGTCTTCCGAACCCCGGTCGCCACCATTCGCGTCGGGATGATGGCGTTTCACCAGTTCCTTATAGCGGGCCTTGATATCGGCGCCAGTGGCCTTCACGTCGAGGCCCAGCGTTTCCAGCGCCTTGGCCTCAAGCGGCTTGGCCTTGCGCTCCCGTGCCGGCCCTTTTTCCTTGGCACCGCCAAACAGGTTGTAGGGGTCACGCAGCCGGTTGAAATAGCCGGCGCGGCCGGAGCGCATCTGCGCATAGTCCGGCGACTGCCTGGCCGAACCGTTCGCGCCCATCACCCAGGTCGGGCGATGCCCGGTGAGGGCCTCCTTCTGAAACCGCGCTATGTCGCTGTCGGCCAGTCCGGAAAAATAGTTGAAGCCCTTATTATACTCGCGCACGTGGTCGAAGCAGAACCGGAAATATTCTCCCTCGCGCATCCGCCCCACCGGCGCGCGGTGCGTGCCGGCCTGGGTGCAGCCGTCCCACTGGCAGGCCGGCGCATGCGGCTTCGGCTCGGCGTCGCGCTCCGGGCGCACGCGAATCTTCTCGAAATATTTCGAATAGGGTTTCATCTGCCGCGGATTATGGGGCGTTTGCGCTGCGATACAAGAATTGACATTTTGGCGTGGTTGGACCTAACGCCTGATTTGCGCCGATGCGGGCGGTTTCATGGCCGTGCCCCGTGCGTACGCCTCTATCTGGTGAAGGAAAGTCCCGATGTCCATCCAGTCAGCGATCGAACGCAAGCTCACCGCGGCCTTGTCGCCGGAGCGGCTGTCGGTCGTCAACGAAAGCCATCTGCACGCCGGGCACCATCACGTCGAGTCCGGCCACCACGTCGAGTTCGACGGCAGCGGCGAAACCCATTTTCGCGTTCGCATAGTGGCGCCCGCCTTCGCCGGCATGAGCCGGATCGAGCGGCACCGCGCCGTCAACGCGCTGCTGGCCGAGGAACTGCACGGCGGCGTCCACGCGCTGGCGATTGAACCGGCGGCGCCGGGGGAAGCGACGCGGTGGTAAGTTTCAGTCGGCCGCGGGCCGGATCCGGACCTTGGTGATGCGGTTCTTGTCGCGCTTCAGCACGATGAAGCGCTTGCCGTGGAAGGTGAAGGCCTGCTTCTCCTCCGGGATCGACTGGGTCTCGTGGATGATCAGGCCGGCGATCGTGGTGGCTTCCTCGTCGGGCAACTGCCATTGCAGCGCACGGTTCAGGTCACGGATGGGGACCGAACCGTCGACGAGGACAGAGCC
>JAEUMA010000738.1 GCA_016793565.1 Rhizobiaceae bacterium | reverse complement strand
CCGCCGCTCCACATCGCGTCCGGCTGGAAGATTTGATAGCAGCGCCGGTCGGCCATGTATCGGAGTTCCGGATAGCCGGAAGTGTGCAGTTCGCCTCCGGCGACGGGCACGCGCGAATAGGCGGCGAGTTCCGCCATCTCGTCGTACCACTCCATGTAGAGCGGTTCCTCGACCCACAGCAGGTCCGCCTCGGCCGCCGCGTCCACGAAACGCTTCGCCCGTGCCAGATCCCAGATCGGCGCGTCGCCGTGCAGCGTCATGCGGAAGGCCTGGTTGCAGTCTACGGCGATCCGCATGCGGCCGCGCATGTGCTCCGCCAGATCCTGGATCTGAGCGATGTCGACCGCCTCGTCCCAGTCATGGACGCGCATTTTCATTGCGCCGAAGCCTTCGGTCAGGCGCGCTTCCGCCTCTTCGCGCCGCGCCTCGATGGAGCGCGTCTCGCCGGACGAGGCGTAGAGCCGGAGCCGGTCGTCCGTGCCGCCGAGAAGCCGGTAGACCGGCAGGCCGGCCAGCTTGGCCTTGACGTCCCAGAAGGCGGGCTCGATCCACCAGTGTCGGAGGCCGCCGTTGGCGAGGATCTTGATCCGCTCGTGCACCATCTCGATGTCGCAGGGGTCGGCGCCAAGGAATGCGTCGGCGATGCCGTCGCCGATGCCGGCGCGCTCCTTGCCGGAAGCAGAGAAGCCGCTCCAACCTTCGACCCCGTCCTCAGTCGCGATCCGGATAAGATAGAAGCCCGTCTTCAGCCGTTTGCTGCCCGGTACCCAGGAGGGTTCGAACGGGGCCGGCAGGTCGGCGCTCGCATAGTAAAGCTCCACCAGGTCAATGATCGGCATGAGTAACGTCTTCCTGGTGGTTAGAGAGGGATTCGAGGGCGAGGATGGCCTCGGCGATGTCGGCGGATGCCAGCCGGCGTGGAAAATTGCCGATGTACGGGGCGGTCATGGTGCCGTCGGCGATCTTCTGCGCCGCCTCGGCGACAGCGTGGCGGGCGAGGCCGAGATCGCCGAGCGATGCCGGGAGTCCGAGCGAGCGGTTGAATGCGACAGCCTCCTGAAGCTCGGCGTCATCGCCTTCGAGCACCAGTTGCACGAGCGTGCTGTAGGCAACCTGTTCGCCGTGAAGATTGTCGGCCAGGGCCGGCACGCGGGTGAGGCCGCGCACCATCGAATGGGCCACGGACAGGCCGCCGCTTTCGAAGGCGATGCCACTGGCGAGGATCAGGGTCTCGACCAATTCCTCGAAGTCCGGGTGGCGTTCACCGCGCTGCAGCGCCTCCATCGCCGGGACGGCCGAGCGGCGGATCACTTCGCGGCAGACCATGCCCAACCTCAGTCCGAGGAATGGTGGCCTTCCGCCGAAGCTGTTCACCCCGCCGGCGACGGCCGCCGCGCGAGCCTCGTAGAGCTTCGTCAGAGCGTCGCCGATACCGGCGCGCAGAAGCCTTGGCGGCGCCGCGGCGATGATGTCCGTATCCACCAGTACGAGGTCCGGGTTGGCGGAGAGGTGTTCGGTGCCGACCACGGCATGGTGGTCATCGTAGAGCACGATCAGCCGGCTGGTAGGCGCGTCGTTCGAGGCGATGGTCGGAACCGAAAAGACGGGCAGCCCTGCGTGCAGTCCGGCATATTTGCCGATGTCGACGCACTTTCCGCCGCCGATGCCGGCGACGGCATCCGCGTCGCTAAGGCTGGCGACGATCCGGTTTCCTTCTTCCCGCGTCGCCTCTCCGCCGAACCGGAAGCACGTCAGCCGCTGGCCGTGCGTCGCGAACAGACGTTCCAGCCGCGGCGCGATCGCATCGAACAGGAAGCCGTCGATGACCGCGGCCAGATGCCCGGCACCATGGCGCGCCGTGATGCGCGCCAGTTCGTCGAAGGCGCCGGGGCCCTGGACGTATTCGCGCGGCGCGCCGAGAACGCGAAGCGCCTTGT
>JAEUMA010000728.1 GCA_016793565.1 Rhizobiaceae bacterium | reverse complement strand
CATGCGCGTCGCCTTCATTTTCCTCGTGCTCAGCATCGTTCCCGCCGAGGCGGATGCCATATCGCGGTTGGAATCGACGAGCCTCGCCTGCGAGGATTTGCGGGCGAAGGTGCGCGAAGAAGGCGCCGTGATCCTGCGCTTCAATTCGAAGAAGGATCCCAGCATCGAACTCTACGAGCGTTTTGTGCGCGACAGCCGCTATTGCGAATATGTGGAGCGCGCCAAGACCACCTACGTTCCCGCTGCCGACACCGACTCCTGCCGGGTGTTTCACTGCGTCGCCATCGACCGCGACAATGGCGGGCCGCTGACGATCCTGCCCCGGAGGTAGTCTAGAAGGCGAACGCTGCCTGGGTGGAGGGCCGCGGGCCAAGGCTAACACCTTCCAGCGACAGAAGCCGCAGCTTGGTCGAAGAGCCACCCGGCGCGGAGAAGCCGCCGATTTTGCCGCCCGCGGCGAGAATGCGATGGCAGGGCACGATCAGCGGCACGGGATTGGTGCCGAGCGCCGCGCCCGCCTCCCGTGCCATGCCCGGATAGCCGGCGCGCGCGGCAAGCTCGCCATAGGTGGTCGTCTCGCCGTAGCCGAGCGCCCGCGCCGCGGCATAGATTGCCAGACGGAATGCGTCCTCTACGTCCGAGAGGTCGAGCGGTACCGCGTCGAACGCCTCGGTCTCCCCGTCTGCGTAGCGCGCGATGGCCTGTGCAGTGGCTACGAGCATCTTGGGCAACGGCTCCTCGGCAGCGCCGTCGGATCGCAGGCGGCGCAGCGTGGCGTCGCGCGAACGATCCGGCAGGGAAAGTCGCGTCAGGCCGCCTGCGCTCCAGGCCAGCCCGATGGAACCAAGCGCGGTATCCAGAACGGCGACCGGCATGGCCTGCACTCCTCGCGACGAACGATCTTCCTTGGTTCAAGACTGTATCAGCCCGTACAAATAGGAAACACCCGAAAACTCCGGGACGTCTTTGCCGGTGCGACCGGCGCTTGCGCATCCATGCCGGATGGGACAATAAGGCGCCGCCGCCGCAGGCCGGCGGACGAACCTATCCCTCGGAGCTACCGCTATGGCCTTCCTCGCCGATACACTCAGCCGCGTTAAGCCGTCCGCAACCATCGCGGTCACGCAGAAGGCGCGGGAGTTAAAGGCGAAAGGCCGCGACGTGATCGGTCTGGGCGCAGGCGAACCGGATTTCGACACGCCGGACAACATCAAGAACGCGGCCATCGACGCCATTCGGCGCGGCGAGACGAAGTATCCGCCGGTGTCCGGCATCGTACCGCTGCGCGAGGCGATCGCGAAGAAGTTCAAGCGGGAGAACGACCTCGAATACAGGCCCGAACAGACGATCGTCGGCACGGGCGGCAAGCAGATCCTGTTCAATGCCTTCATGGCGACGCTCAACCCCGGCGACGAGGTGGTAATCCCTTCCCCCTACTGGGTGAGCTATCCCGAGATGGTGGCGCTGTGCGGGGGCACTTCCGTATTCGCGGAGACTTCGGCCGCCAACGGCTTCAAGCTGAGCGCGCAAGCCCTCGAAGCCGCGATCACCCCGCGCACCAAGTGGCTGATGCTGAATTCGCCGTCTAACCCGTCTGGCGCGGCCTACACCGAGGCCGAACTGCGGGCGCTGGCCGACGTGCTGCTGACGCACCCGCACGTCTGGACGCTGACCGACGACATTTACGAGCACCTGACCTACGGCGACTTCGTCTTCCGCACCATCGCCGAGGTCGAGCCGGCACTTCTTTCGCGCACGCTGACCATGAACGGCGTATCCAAAGCCTATGCGATGACAGGCTGGCGCATCGGCTACGCGGCTGGCCCGGTCGAACTGATCAAGGCCATGGACATGATCCAGGGCCAGCAGACGTCCGGCGCCTGCACGATCGCCCAATGGGCGTCGGTTGAGGCGCTCAACGGACCGCAAGACTTCATCGTGAAGAACAAGGCGATATTCCAAGCCCGGCGGGATCTGGTCGTCTCCATGCTGAACCAGGCGCGCGGTATCACCTGCCCCTCGCCCGAAGGCGCATTTTACGTCTATCCCTCCTGCGCCGGCCTGATCGGCAAAAAGACGGCGGCGGGGACGGTCATCGCCGACGACACGACGTTCTGCAGCGAACTGCTGGAAGCGGAAGGCGTCGCCGTGGTGCAAGGCTCGGCCTTCGGACACGGCCCCAACTTCCGAATCTCCTACGCGACCTCGGATGCCCTTCTGGAAGAGGCCTGCACACGCATTCAGCGCTTCACCGGCAGCCTGACCTGACCTTCTCGAGCATAACCGAACGTTCCGAACCCGGCCTTGCGCCGGGTTCTTTGTTCAGGGCGTGGGCATCGTCACGATCCGGCTTGACGTAGCCGGCTTCTGTGTCAGTCTTCACTATTAAGAAAGAAATAAGCCTGTCTGTAAAATCAGGCCCGCCGGCGCTCGGGGGACGAGAGCCTGCCGGGCGATATGGAGGGGATCCATGAGTGTTGCTTCGACGACCGACATCGGCGCATCCGCCGGTCGGCTGCACCGCACCATCGACTGGCGCGGTGCGTTCTGGGTGGCGAGCGGAGTGCCGGCGCTCGTCCTGTTTTCGATTGGCGGCATCGCCGGAACCACCGGCAACCTGGCCTTTGCCATCTGGATCTGCTCGGTCCTGCTGGGCTTCCTGCAATCCTTCACCTACGCTGAGATCGCCGGCCTGTTTCCGTCGAAGTCCGGCGGCGCGTCGGTCTACGGCGCTACCGCCTGGCTGCGCTATTCCAAGCTGATCGCGCCGCTTTCGGTTTGGTGCAACTGGCTGGCCTGGACGCCCGTGCTGTCGCTCGGCTGTTCCATCGCGGCGGCCTATATCCTGAGCGCGCTGGCTCCGGTGCCGGGCTTCAGCGAGACATCGCCCGAGGTGGTGGCGTGGCTGGCCGATCCGCTCAACACGGGCAAGACGGCGGCCGACGCCATCGCCGCCGTCACTGCGGCTGCGACGCCGGCCATCCGCGACTGGACGCTTTACAGCGGTTC
>JAEUMA010000548.1 GCA_016793565.1 Rhizobiaceae bacterium | reverse complement strand
ATCATGCCGCCGATCAGCACCATGTCCGGCTTCACGCCGAAGAAGGCCGGGTTCCACAGCACCAGGTCGGCGCGCTTGCCGACCTCGATCGAACCGATCTCGCGCGACAGGCCGTGCGCGATCGCGGGGTTGATCGTGTATTTGGCGATATAGCGGCGGACGCGGAAATTGTCGTTGTCGCCGGTCTCCTCCTTCAGGCTGCCGCGCTGGCGCTTCATCTTATCGGCCGTCTGCCAGGTGCGAATGATGACTTCGCCTATGCGGCCCATGGCCTGGCTGTCGGATGAGATAATGGAGAACGCGCCGATATCGTGCAGGATGTCTTCCGCCGCGATGGTCTCCTTGCGGATGCGGCTTTCGGCGAAGGCGATGTCCTCGGCGATCGACGGGTCGAGATGGTGGCAGACCATCAGCATGTCGAGGTGCTCGGCCAGCGTGTTGACGGTGTAGGGCCGGGTCGGGTTGGTCGACGATGGAATGACGTTGGGCAGGCCGCAGACCTTGATGATGTCCGGCGCGTGGCCGCCGCCGGCGCCTTCGGTATGGAAGGCGTGGATCGTGCGGCCCTTGATGGCCGCGACCGTGTTCTCCACGAAGCCGCTCTCGTTCAGCGTATCGGTGTGAATCATCACCTGCACGTCGTAGTCGTCCGCGACCGAAAGGCAGCAGTCGATCGCGGCGGGCGTCGTGCCCCAGTCCTCGTGCAGCTTGAGCGCGCAGGCACCGCCCAGCACCATTTCCTCGAGTGCCGCCGGCAGCGAGGCGTTGCCCTTCGCGGAAAGGCCGATGTTCATGGGGAACGCGTCGAAGGACTGGATCATGCGCCCCAGGTGCCAAGGCCCGGGCGTGCAGGTGGTGGCGAGCGTGCCGTGCGCGGGACCGGTGCCGCCGCCCAGCATGGTCGTGAGCCCGGCCATCAGCGCCTCCTCGATCTGCTGCGGGCAGATGAAGTGAATATGCGCGTCGAAGCCGCCGGCGGTGAGGATCTTGCCCTCGCCGGCGATCACCTCCGTGCCGGGGCCGACGACGATGGTGACGCCGGGCTGCGTGTCGGGATTGCCGGCCTTGCCGATCGCATGGATGCGGCCGTCCTTCAGCCCGATGTCGGCCTTGTAGATGCCGGTCCAGTCGACCACCAGCGCGTTGGTGATGACCGTGTCCACCGCGCCCTGCGCCCGCGACACCTGGCTCTGGCCCATACCGTCGCGGATGACCTTGCCGCCGCCGAACTTCACTTCCTCGCCGTAGGTAGTGAAGTCCTTCTCGACCTCGATGAACAATTCCGTGTCCGCCAACCGAACCCTGTCGCCGACCGTCGGGCCGTAGAGGTGAGCGTAGGTGCGGCGGGGAATTCTGGCGGGCATCGTTGGCCTTTCTGGCTAACAAAAACTGCGAAGGCGGCCTAGCGGCTGCGGCCGTCGATCTTCTTGGGGTTCAGTTCGTTGGGGTCGATGCCGTCGAGGCAGCGCACGTTGACGGCGACCATGCGGCTGCCGTCCGGCTTCTGGCCGCGTGCGAAGGACTGCACGCCGCAGACCTTGCAGAACATGTGATGGATGACGTGCTTGTTGAACAGGTATTCGGTCAGGTCGTCCTCGCCGGACACCAGCGTGAACTCCTCCTCCGGCGCGAAACTGAGATTGAGGCCCAGCCGCCCGCACCGCGAGCAATTGCAGGCCAGAAGCTGATCGATATCGACATTCACGTCATAACGGACGGCGCCGCACTGGCACCCGCCGGAATAAGCCTGAACCGCCACGGTATATCCTCCTCTTTCAATCTACGGCAAAAGCCCGAAGTCTACGGCAAGCTAGAGCTTGCCCATGACCTTCTGCTGGAAGCCGTACACGGCGCGCCCGCCGGCGAGCGGCACCAGCGTGACATCGCGCTCCTGGCCCGGCTCGAAGCGAACGGCGGTGCCGGCCGCGATGTCGAGGCGCATGCCGCGCGCCTTCTCGCGATCGAAGCGCAGGGCGCCGTTGGTCTCGTAGAAATGATAGTGGCTACCCACCTGGATCGGGCGGTCACCCGAATTGGCCACCTTCAGCGTCACGGTGGCCTGGCCGGCATTCAGCTCGATGAAGCCGCCCGCAGTGATGATTTCTCCGGGTATCACGGTCTTTTCCTCCGCTCAGGCTGCCACGGTCTCGCCACAGCCCTTCCTCAGCACCCTTCGGGCCGAGGCGGGATGCCGCGCCAGAGCGGCGGCCGGGCGAACCGGCCTGGGCGTCAGATTGCCAGAGCAGTTGGGGCACACTCCCTTCAGGACATTGGTCGCGCAATCGGCGCACCAGGTGCATTCGAAGGTGCATATCATTGCGTCCGTCGCCTCCGGAGGCAGATCCCTGTCACAGCATTCGCAGTTCGGTCTCAGTTCCAGCATACGGACCTCAGCGGATCGGCTCGTGAACGGTCACCAGCTTGGTGCCGTCGGGGAACGTGGCCTCGACCTGGATATCATGGATCATTTCCGCCACTCCTTCCATGACCTGCTGGCGCGACACGACATGCGCGCCCGCCTCCATCAGATCGGCGACGGAGCGTCCGTCGCGGGCGCCCTCGACCACGAAATCGGTGATCAGGGCGATCGCCTCGGGGTGGTTGAGCCTGACGCCGCGTTCGAGCCGCCGCCGCGCGACGACGGCGGCCATCGCGACCAGCAGCTTGTCCTTTTCCCTCGGCGTCAGATTCATCGCGTGCGCATTCCCAAGGCTATATTGTCCACACTTTGGGCAGGCCTGCCTGCCCGTTCAGCAGATTTATCAACCCAACCAGCCTCTGTCGCAAGGCGTAGCCGTCCTCGGCCACCAACCTCGCAAGAAGCTTGCCAGTCCCGCCCACGCTCCAGACGCTGACGCCGCCGGCCGGCCCGAGCAGCGCGCGCGCCTCGTCGAGGTGCCGTTCCGGGTCCGGCGCCACGAGCAGCAGCGTGGCCATGGCCCCAGCGCCGGCAAGCAACGCCTGCCGCTTTTGCGACACCGCGACGTCCGGCCCGATGGCGAAGGCCTCGGCGTGGACGAGCCTGCCGCCGACACGCACGCGCCAGTTGTCGGAGAAGACGGCGTTCGTCACTCGCTCGCCCATCGCCCG
>JAEUMA010000701.1 GCA_016793565.1 Rhizobiaceae bacterium | reverse complement strand
TCAAGCGCGCCCCGTGCGAGACCTGCGGGTGCGCAGAGGATGTGCACGCCCATCACGACGACTACACGAAGCCGCTGGACGTTCGGTGGCTCTGCCGCGGCTGTCACACCAAGCATCACATCCGCCTTCGGAAAGAGGCCGGGACGTACAAGCCCGGCGGACGCAAGCCCAAGAGGGCGGCATGAGCGCCAGCCGCCTCAAGTCCTACATCGAGCGCATCGAGAAGCTGATCGAGGAGCGCGTCGGCATCCAGTCCGACATCAAGGACGTGTTCTCTGAGGCGAAGGGTGTCGGCTACGACACCAAGACGATGCGCAAGGTGATCGCGCTGCGTGCCCTGGACGCCGCCGAGCGCGACGAGCAGCAGGCGTTGCTGGACACCTACTGGCATGAGCTTGAGCAGATCGACCGCGTGCAGGCGCGGGTGGCGGCAGGCGAGCCGGTGAAGCGCGCCACGGAAGCCGAGGGCTATTCCCGCGCGACCTACTACCGAGTGTCTCAAAGAGCCTCCAAAGCACCGAATGAGACACATTGCGGGGAGTCCGCTTTGAAAAGCGGTGAACCGGCCCTCACACGGCCGGAAGTGGGTCGAAAGGCTCCGCTCCCAACCAACACAGCATCGGAGGTAGCGGTTCCTCCGGGCGACGGAGAGGCACCCGCGAGTAACGACGCGGCCGGCGCTCCGTCGCCGTCTATCGAAGAATCTTGCGGCGGCGAGGTGAAAGCCCTCGCAACTAGCCCTGCCCAAGGCCCCGTAGTCAGCGAGCCGGATGAAACGAGGCCGGCCGTCGCGGGGTTCGCCTCAGGCACAAGCCACGAGCAGGGTAACCGGCCCCTCGGAGTAGCGCCCGAGCCGCAAGATACCGACCTCACGTCCGATGACGACGCCATCACGGAAATGCTGGCGGCGAAGGATCGACTCGACGCGCTGAAGCGAGAGAAGGGCCTCGCAGCATGACCCGCCAGACCATCGCCCAGCGCGAGAAGCTGATGCGCGCCACGTCCACAAGCCCTCCCAAGGGTGCGCGTTGGGGCTTTGCCGAGTGGCTGATGTGCGGGAGCGGCGTCGGGCTGCTGCTTCTCTCCGCCCTGATGTGGGACTGGCGATGATCCGAACGGTCGCCTCATATGTTGCGGGCTCCCTTGCGGTGGCGACGTTCTTCGCCGCGATGCTGGGTGTTGGGGTGATCTACCTCCAGATTGCCTGCGCCTTCATGGGGTGCCGATGAGCGCGCACCCAACCCCACATATCAATCACTTCGCCGCGAGCCTTCGGGGCGCCGGGTGGCAACTCGTCCATCCCCCCGGCGAGCTTGCCAGGGGCGGCCGTCACACTCTCCCGAGACGACGCCGCCCCACCTTTCTCCACGCCGACGACTGTCTCCGTTTCCGCCCTGTCGGCGTTCACTACGCCGCCGCGTCTCACCCCACGGGGCGCGGCGGCGGACTTTCGAATCTTTCCGCCACGAACGGTGAGTTTGGCGACCACGTTCGCGGCGGTTTCTCCAAGCGGCTTCCAGTGATTGGCCTCGTCCATCCCTCAAGGATGGAGAAAACCAATGGCGAAGGTGTCGCAGTCGAATACGTCAGTCAGCGTAGGGGTGCGTGACGTGAACGTTCTGGCGTTCCGGTCAACCTTGTCGATCGGTGATCTGTTTGCCCGCGCCTTGCGCAGCGTGCCCGCGAAGGCCGTTGCCGCGCGGCTCCGCAGGATCACGTCGGTATCGGCCCGCACGGTCGAGTCGTGGAAGCAGGCACGGCGGACGCCCCATGCCCGCCACATCATGGCGATGCTCACGGACGACGAACTGGGCGCACTCCTCTTGCAGGAAGTGAACCCCGACGCAGCCCATCAAATGAAGGTAGCCGCAGCCAAGAAGAAACTGCGGGAACTGGAGGCCGAATGAGCAGTGGCAGTTCATCGTCGCCGTCTGGCGGCATCGGATTCGTGGGGCTTCTCACGATCCTTTTCATCGGCCTCAGGCTGACGAACTACATCGACTGGTCGTGGTGGTGGGTGCTGTCGCCCATCTGGATTTGCGCAGCGCTTGTGTGCTCGATCCTTTTCTGCATGTGGGCGGGGCGCCGATGAGCCCGGCAATCACGATCTCCCTGCACTGGTGGCGCGGCATCGGCGCCGACGTGCAACTGAGCCTGTTCTACCACGCCGTTCGCTTCGGCTTCTTCACCGTGAGCTTCGAGCGCAATTGGCTGTTCGATCACTACCGCACGCTCCGGGAGGACATGGAGAAGCGCGTCGAGTGGGATCGAAAGCACGGCTGGACCAGCGACACCGCAACTGCCCGCGGCTAGGCCGCACAACACAGGAGAGAGAGGATGGGGAATATCGATTGGCCGTTTCAGACATTTGTCACGGGGTTGGCCGTTGTCGCGGTGACGCTGCTCATCGTCGGCGCAAGTTGCTCGGAAAAGCGCGACGCGCTCCAGCACCAGACGCTCAAGGCGTGCGTCGAGGCTGGAAACGAGTGGATTTCCGGCAACTGCATCCGGCGCTCTCTCTAGCGCCACCATCCGACAGGGAGGGGAAGTAATGGGCATCGGAGTCGAACGGCTCGGCATCGTCGACAGCGCGCAAGCCTTGGCCCGGCGCTTTGCCGAGCGTCACCCGTCGCTGAAGCGGCGAATCATGGGCATGGCGCCGGACTACAGCAACGCGAAGGTGTCCTACATCAGCGCCAACGCCCAGACGGGCGAGCGGTCATTCACGAAATTCGATCCCCAGGCCCCCGCCCGGATCATCAAGGTTCTCAACCGCAAGCCCGCACCGGAAGGATTGCCGCCGAACATTCCCTTTATCCGCAATCCCGAGGCGCAGGCCGAACTGACGCGCATCGAGAAGATGGAGAACATCCAGCCGCCGCGCGTCGGGGAAATCCTGGAGGCGGTGGCGCAGGCGGCGGACGTGACGGTCGCGCAGATCGTCGGCATCAGCCGCGCCCGGAAGTACGCATGGCCGCGACAGGTCGCGATGGCGCTGGTTGCCGAGCTTCGGCCCGACCTCTCGACGGTGAAGATCGGCTTCCTGTTCGGCAAGCGCGACCACACGACGGTCATTCATGGCCGCGACACCGCCCGCGACCGCATCGACACGGACCCCGAGACGGCCCGCATCTACGGCACGGCGCTCGGCATCCTCCGCAAGACCCATCCCGAGATGAAGGAGGCCGCATGAGCGGAACGCTGGCGTCCCTCTACGCGGCCGGGCGGAGCATTCCCGAGATTGCCGCGGCTCTTGGTATGGCAAAGAGCACCGTGCGGAAAAGGCTCTTGGACGCAGGTGTCCCTTTGCGGTCGCGCGCCGAGGGAGCGCGGTTGGCGGGCCCCAAGCTTAGCGAGATGCGTCGCGGAAAAGGTAGGACGTTTACCGACGAGTGGCGGGGGAACATATCAGCCGCACGTCTTCGTTGGGCCGACGAGATGGCCGCGGGGGTCAGCAAAAAGGCCAGCGGGTACGTGACAATTACGCGCGGCGAGAACAAGGACCGCGGAGAGCACGACGTGATCATGGAGGAGCGCATAGGCCGCCGCCTGCGGCCAGATGAGATCG
>JAEUMA010000683.1 GCA_016793565.1 Rhizobiaceae bacterium | reverse complement strand
CGGCCCTTGCGTGCCGGACGGCCTATGCTACATGAACGCCACCAAAAGGCCATCTTCGGCATCTCGCCGGTCCTGGAAACCTCATGTCAGCACCCGTCATCACCCGCTTCGCACCCTCGCCCACCGGCTTCCTCCACATCGGCGGAGCCCGCACGGCGCTTTTCAACTGGCTCTACGCCAAGCACACCGACGGCAAGATGCTGCTGCGCATCGAAGACACCGATAGGGAACGCTCCACGGACGCGGCCACCGCCGCCATCCTCGACGGCCTCAACTGGCTCGGCCTGCGCTGGGACGGCGAGCCGATATCGCAGTTCGGCCGCGCTGAGCGGCATCGCGAGGTGGCCGAAGAACTGGTTCGGCGCGGACAGGCCTACTATGCCTACGAGTCCGCAGCAGAACTCGACGCGATGCGCGAGAAAGCCAGGGCGGAAGGCCGCCCTCCCCGCTACGATGGCGGCTGGCGCGATCGCGATCCCGCCGAGGCCCCGGCCGGCGTTCGCCCGGTTGTGCGCATCAAGGCGCCGCGCGAAGGCGAGACGGTGGTGCACGACCGCGTGCAGGGTGATGTCCGCTTTCCCAACAAGGATCTCGACGACTTCATCATTCTGCGTTCGGACGGCACGCCCACCTACATGCACGCAGTCGTGGTAGATGACCACGACATGGGTGTGACCCATATCATCCGCGGCGACGACCACCTCACGAACGCGGCGCGCCAGACCGTGATCTACCAAGCGATGGGCTGGCCGGTGCCGGAAATGGCGCATATTCCGCTGATCCATGGCGCCGATGGAGCCAAGCTTTCCAAACGCCACGGCGCCCTTGGTGTCGAGGCCTATCGCGCGATGGGCTATCTGCCGGCGGCCCTGCGCAACTATCTCGTGCGCCTCGGCTGGAGCCATGGTGACGACGAGGTCATGGCGCTGGACGATATGGTTCGCTGGTTCGACGTCGGCGACATCAACAAGGGTGCTGCCCGCTTCGACTTCGCCAAGCTGCAGGCCTTGAACGGGCTCTACATGCGCCAGATGGACGATCGTGCGCTGACGGACGCCTTTGTCGCGACATTGCCCTATCTGGAGAATGGCGCAGCCATCCTGGACGCGCTGACCGACGAACGCCGCGCACAGTTGCTCGCGGCCATGCCTGGCCTCAAGGAGCGCGCGAAGACTTTGGTCGAGCTCGCGGACGGTGCCATGTTCCTGTTCGCCAGGCGGCCGCTGCCGATGGACGAGAAGGCAGCCGCCCTTCTGACCGACGACGCCAGGGCCATCCTGCGCGGTGCAACGGAAGCGCTGCGGGCCATGCCCGCGCCGTGGAACGCGGCCACTGCGGAGGCGGCAATACGCGTCTTCGCGGAGGGAAGCGGGCTCAAGTTGGGAGCCGTCGCTCAGCCGCTTCGGGCCGCTCTCACAGGTCGGTCGACTTCACCCGGCGTTTTCGACGTGCTGGCCGTACTGGGCCGCGAAGAGAGCTTGGCGCGCCTCTCCGATCAAATCGATTAGAGATGCGGTGCCTTCTTTTTGTCATTGAATCCCGGCTGTTGCGGTGCAACATTGCCGCCGACCGTCATCAGACTTTCTCACGTCACTGAAACAACTTGCGCGGCCGCGTGGCGCACGCCTCCGCTCCCCCGAAACGAGGGTCGGTCAAAGATACGCGGAACAGGAAGGAGCAATCGATGGCAAATTCAAGCGCGAAACTCGAAGTCGACGGCAAGACTATTGAGTTTCCGGTGCGACAAGGCTCCGTAGGCCCGCAGGTCATCGACATCGGCACGCTCTACAAGGAAACGGGCAGCTTTACCTACGATCCGGGCTTCACTTCGACGGCCAGCTGCGAGTCGGAGATCACCTTCATCGACGGCGACGAGGGCGTGCTGCTCCATCGCGGCTACCCGATCGACCAGTTGGCAGAACAGGGCGACTTTCTGGAGGTTTGCTACCTGTTGCTCTACGGCGAATTGCCGACGAAGGCCCAGAAGGACGATTTCGACTATCGCGTCACGCACCACACGATGGTGCACGAGCAGATGTCGCGCTTCTTCACCGGCTTCCGCCGCGACGCCCACCCGATGGCGGTGATGTGCGGCGTGGTCGGGGCTCTCTCGGCCTTCTATCACGACTCTACGGACATTTCCGACACGCATCAGCGGATGGTGGCCTCCATCCGGCTGATCGCCAAGATGCCGACCATTGCGGCCATGGCCTACAAATACCACATCGGCCAGCCGTTCGTTTATCCGAAGAACGAACTGAGCTACGCCGCCAACTTCCTGCACATGTGCTTCGCGGTGCCGTGCGAGGAGTACAAGGTCAATCCGGTGCTGGCGCGCGCGATGGACCGCATCTTCATCCTGCACGCCGACCACGAACAGAACGCCTCCACATCGACCGTCCGCTTGGCCGGCTCGTCGGGCGCCAACCCGTTCGCCTGCATCGCCGCCGGCATCGCCTGCCTGTGGGGACCCGCACACGGCGGCGCCAACGAGGCGGCACTGAACATGCTGGCTGAGATCGGCTCCGTCGACCGCATTCCCGAGTTCATCGCGCGCGCCAAGGACAAGAACGATCCCTTCCGCCTGATGGGCTTTGGCCACCGCGTCTACAAGAACTACGATCCGCGCGCCAAGATCATGCAGAAGACCACTCACGAGGTGTTGGGAGAGCTCGGCATCAAGGACGATCCTCTGCTCGACGTGGCGATGGAGCTGGAGAAGATCGCCCTCACCGACAGCTACTTCATCGAAAAGAAGCTCTATCCCAACATCGACTTCTACTCGGGCATCACACTGAAGGCGCTCGGCTTCCCCACCACGATGTTCACGGTGCTGTTCGCCGTCGCGCGCACGGTCGGATGGATCGCCCAGTGGAAGGAGATGATCGAGGATCCGCACCAGAAGATCGGCCGGCCGCGCCAGCTCTATACCGGCCCCGGTCCGCGCGATTTCGTGCCGATCGCCAAGCGCTGATCTTTACAATTTACGGAACCGAAGAAGGCGCCCGCGAGGCGCCTTCATTTTTTCTGCCGGCCGATGAGGTCCAGTACTACGCCGGCAGCCAATTCCCCCGCGGGCCGGTCGGTCCTCATGCGTCGGCGAACTTCTGCGAAACCGTCCACCTGCCAGTTGCGCGCATAGGTCTCCGTCAGCAGCGGCTCAACGCTGCGCGCGATGATCTCGGGCCTGACGAACTCGTCGTAGAACTCCGGCGCTATAGGCCGATCGGCAATCAAATTGGGCAGCAGCGCGGACCAGCTGATGAACATGCGGCGCGCAAGCCGCATCACCTGGTCGACCTTATAGCAAGAGACCAGCGGCACACCGGCCAGTGCCAGTTCCAGCGACACGGTGCCCGAGGCGATCACGGCGGCGTCGGCCCAGCCGAACGCATCCCATTTCGCATCGGCCTCCAGCGTCACCTCCGGCTTCTGCTCCCACGAGGCCAGCATCTCATTCACCATCGGTGCGACATGCGGCACCGTCGGCAAGGTCAGTTCAAGACGGTTGCCGCGCGAGCGCAGGATGGAGACGATTTCGCCGAACACCGGCAGCAGGCGGGAAACCTCGCTGCGGCGGGACCCCGGCAGAATGAGTAGCCGACGCGGACGATCGACTTCCAAATCGTTGCGCTCGCTCTGGATCGCCGCTGCCCTGACGACGCCGGCATCGCGCGAAAGGCGGTGGCCGACATAAGTACCGGGCGGACCTCCCAGCCGGCGAAGCGCCTCCACCTCGAACGGCAGGATGCACAGCACCTGGTCTACGTAAGGTTTCATCGCTGGAGCCCGGCCCGGCCGCCAGGCCCAGACGCTGGGGCACACATAATGCACGATGGGGATGCGGGGCGCGGCCGCGCGCACGCGCTTGGCTACGCGAAGGGAGAATTCCGGGCTGTCTATCGTCACGAGGCAATCGGCCTCGGAGCGCACGATGGCGTCCGCCGTCTGCCGGATACGCCGCATCAGGCGCGGCAGGCCCATGATGATCGCATTGACGCCCATGAGGGCGATTTCGGACGCGTCGAATACGGGCTGCAGGCCCAGCGCCTCCAGATGCCGGCCGCCGACGCCGACCAGTTCGACCGGCCTGCCGCAGGTCGCCGAAAGCGCGCGCGCTAGGTCTGCGCCGAGCAGGTCGCCGGACTCTTCGCCGGCTACGATCGCGACCCGCAGCGGCCTAGGCGCGCTCATCGGCCCTGCCCTCCGTCCAGGCCGTAGACAAAGACGCCGAGCCGTTCCGCGGCGGCGACGACGGCGTTCCTGTCAAGAATCAGCGAGCGCCCCGCCTCGAGACCTATTCCGGCAAGGCCGGCGCGGTGAACCGCCTCGATGGTCAGCGGGCCGATTGTCGGCAGGTCCGCACGTAGTTCCTGCCCGGGCTTGGCACATTTGACGAGCACGCCGCCCGTCTTGCGCGCGAGGCGGCCATGGCCACGAAAGCTCGCCACGCGCTCCAACAGGCGGTCGGTGCCCTCGATATCCTCCAGCGCGACAGCCCGGCCGCCGATTGCGACCGCGGCCTGGCCGACATCCAGCGCCCCAAGGGCCTGTGCGGCGATCCACGCGGCCTCCATGTCGCTGCGGTCCTGCTGGCTAGGAATCCGCTTCGTCAGTGGGCCTACGGCGGTGAGCAGATCGGGAACGATGTCGTGCGCTCCGATGACCTTGACGCCGCGCTTTTCGATGGCCGCGACCAGCGCGCGCAACAGGTGATCGTCACCCTTCATCAGGGCACGGATCAGCGAGGGCATCAAGCCGAGCAGCGCCGGGGTCAGCCGGACTGCGCGCCAGTCCGGCCTGCGGGATACGCCGCCGGCCATCACCGCGTGGGTGACGCCGTGCCTTCTCAGCATGCCGAAAAGATGGCCGACGCGCTCGAGCGCCAGGACTTCGTGCGGATAGGCGGCGAGCGGCCCATCCTCGCGCGCCTCTCCCGCGATCATCACGATCAAGGGAACACGCCCGGCTTCGGCAAGCCCTGCCGCCACGTCTTCCGGCAGGCGGCCGCTGCCGGCAATCACCGCGACGCGATCGCTGTCGCTGAGTTCGATGCCTGCCGTCTCAGCCTTCGTCGTCATCGTCGTCGGCCGAACGGCCAATCGGCGGCACGGTGAAACGGCGCTTGCCGCCGGTGTGAAGAAAATCCACGATGCGCGCAACAAGCGGATGCGCGAGGAGATCGGCCGGCAACCGGGCAACGTTTTCCACGACGGGCGCGGACGCGTCGAAGATTAGCTTATAGGCCTTGCGCACGGTCATCAGATCCGACTTGCCGAGGCCGGAGCGCTTCATACCGACCACGTTCAGCCCGCGCAGCTTGCCACGCGGGCCGGTGACCATGCCATAGGGAATGACGTCCGCCGTTGCGCCGGAAAAGCCGCCGATGAACGCATAGTCACCAATGCGCACGAACTGATGCGCCGCCGACAGCCCGCCCATGTTGACGAAGTTGCCGACCTCGCAATGTCCCGCCAACGTAGCATTGTTGGCGAACACGACATTGTCGCCGACGATGCAGTCATGCGCTATATGCGTATAGGCGAAGAAGCTGCCATTGTTGCCGACACGCGTCACACCGCGGCTCTGATCGGTGCCGACATTCATCGTCACGCCTTCACGGATCAGGCAATTTTCGCCGACGATCAGCGTGGTGCGCCCGCCCTTGTGCCGCGCGCTCTGCGGCGGTCCGCCGAGCACGGCTGTGGGGTGGACGCGGGTGCCCCGTCCGAGCGTGGTGGCACCGGTAACAGTGACATGGCCGATCAGCTCGACGTCGTCGTGGAGAACCACATCGGAACCCACATGGCAAAACGGGCCGATTCGCACTCCCGAGCCGAGGCTGGCGCCCCGCTCCACGAAGGCCGTCGGATGGATGCTGGTCTCTGACATGACGTTCAGGCGAGAGGCGGGGGCGACATCATCGCCTGGATTTCCGCCTCGGCGACCTTGCCGCCGTCAACGATCGCCTCACACGCGAAACGCCAGATGCTGCCGCGCTTCTTCAGTTTGCGCACGTGGATTTCCAGCTTGTCGCCGGGCACCACGGGCTTACGGAACTTGGCGTTGTCGATCGTCATGAAATAGACGAGCGAGGGCCCCTGGTCTTCGCCTTTGCTGTTGACGCAGATGGCGCCCGCGGTCTGCGCCATCGCCTCGATGATCAGCACACCGGGCATGACGGGCGCGCCAGGGAAATGGCCCTGGAAATGCGGCTCGTTGAAGGTGACGTTCTTGATCCCGATGGCCGAGTTGTCGCCGTCGACCTCGATGACGCGGTCGACCAGCAGGAAAGGATAGCGATGCGGCAGAAGCTGCAGCAGCTTCTGCACGTCCAGCGTCTCCAGAACGGTCTTGGGCTCTTCACTCATCCCCGTTTTCCAGCTTCGATTTAGGCTTCACCAGCGCACGCAGCGCCGACACTTCGCGGAAAAAGGCGCGCATCGGCTGCGCCGGCGAACCGGCCCAGCGCTCCCCGTCCGGCACATCGTTCATGATGCCGGCGGACGCCGCGACCTGCGCGCGCGAGCCGATGGCGACATGGTCTGACACGCCCACCCGGCCTCCCAGCATCACGAAATCGCCGAGCGTTACCGAACCGGAAAGGCCGGAATGGCCGGCGATGATGCAGCCGCGGCCCACGCGCACATTGTGGGCAATCTGCACCAGATTGTCGATCTTGGTGCCCTCGCCGATCACCGTGTCGCTCATCGCGCCTCGGTCGACCGTGGTGTTGGCGCCGATCTCGACATGGTCCTGGATGATGACGCGGCCGATCTGCGGGATCTTCTCCGGTCCGGCCGGGCCGCCGACATAGCCGAAGCCGTCCTGACCGATGCTGACGCCCGAATGAATCAGGACGCCGTTGCCGATCAGCGCCGTCATGACGGTTGAATTGGGACCGATATAGCTGTCGCGGCCGATCTGGCAATTCCGGCCGATCACCGCGTTGGGTGCGATCACCGAGCCTCGGCCGATCGCCGCGCCCGCGCCGATCA
>JAEUMA010000672.1 GCA_016793565.1 Rhizobiaceae bacterium | reverse complement strand
AGCTCTTCCTCTTCGTCCGCCTTCTTGTCGGCGTCCACCGACAGCCGCTCGGTGAACGAAGCGGGCAGCAGCGTGTCGCCGACGGGGGCGGCGGGCTGTCCCTGGCCGCGCGAGGCCCGCTGCACCTCAATGTCGAGGTCGATCTGCGAGCACAGACCGAGCGTGACGGGATCCATCGGCTGCAGGTTGGCGGCGTTCCAGTGCTTGCGCTCACGAATCTGCTCGATCGTCGACTTGGTCGTGCCGACCAGCCGCGAAATCTGCGCGTCCTTCAGCTCGGGATGGTTGCGCACCAGCCAGAGGATGGCGTTGGGCCGGTCCTGCCGCTTGGAGAGCGGCGTGTATTTCGGCCCCTTGCGCTTGCTCTCGGGCACTCGCACCTTGGGCTCGGAGAGCTTCAGGCGGTAGTTGGTATCCTGCTCGGCGCGCTTGATCTCCTCGCGCGTCAGCTGCCCGGTGATGATCGGGTCCATTCCCTTGATGCCCTGCGCGGACTCGCCGTCGGCGATCGCCTTCACCTCAAGCGGGTGCAGCGTGCAGAACTGGGCGATCTGGTCGAAGGACAGCGCCGTGTTGTCGACCAGCCAGACGGCGGTCGCCTTGGGCATCAGCAGGCTATTGCTCATCGAAAGAATCCTCTTCTTCGCCCGCGTCCCTGGCGCGGGCGGTGGTCAGACCACCGGATTTTTTGGGAAGTAGCGCTTATTTAGCGGCGTTTGGGCGTCAGGGCAAGGTTCCCGTTGCGGGAGACCGGGAACTGTCATCCCCATGTCATGCGATCGTCATCGCCATGCAATCTCCGTCGCCCAAGGGAGCCTTTTCGAGACAGGAGAGGCCTTGATGAAACCTTCCGCCCGCTTGCTTGCGCTGACCGCAGCGCTTGCCGCTTCCACCGCGATGCCCGCGCTGGCCGAGCCGACGTTCAACCGCATCGCCACCTTCCCGGTGGCCGACAACCTGCCGGAGGGCACCGACGCGTCGACGCCGACCTCGTCGGAGATCGTCGCGGCGACCGCCAACGGCAACATGCTCGTCTATTCGGACAGCCCGTTCGGCGGCATCGGCTTCATCGACATCACCGACGCCAAGGCGCCCAAGGCGGCCGGGTACGTGAAGATCGACGGCGAGCCCACTTCGGTCACCGTCGTCGGCGGCAAGGTGCTGGCCGGCGTCAACACGTCACCCTCCAAGGCGAGCCCGGCCGGCAACCTGACAGTCATCGATCTTGCCGCGAAGGCTGTCGAGGCAAGCTGCGATCTCGGTGGCCAGCCGGACTCGGTCGCCGTCAGCAAGGACGGCGCCTGGCTCGCTATCGCCATCGAGAACGAGCGCGACGAGGACGTCGACGACGGCAAGATGCCCCAGATGCCGGCCGGCAACCTCAAGATCGTGGCGCTGAAGGACGGCGTGCCGGATTGCGCCAGCATCAGGACGGTCGAACTCACGGGACTTGCGCAGGTCGCCCCGGAAGACCCGGAGCCGGAATTCGTCGCCTTCAACGACGCCGGCGAGATCGCCGTCACGCTGCAGGAGAACAACGAGATCGTCATCGTGAAGGCCGAGACCGGAGAGATCGTCTCGCATTTCCCGGCCGGCGCAGTGACGCTCGAGAATGTCGACGTCAAGAAGGACGGCGCCTTCAAGTTCACCGGCAAGATGGAAAACGTCGCCCGCGAGCCCGACGCCGTGAAGTGGCTCGATTCGGACCGGCTTGTGGTGGCCAACGAAGGCGACTACCAGGGCGGCGCCCGCGGCTTCACCATCTTCTCGAAGACTGGTGAGGTGCTCTACGAGGCTGGAACGGCGCTCGAATACGAGGCGGCGCATGCCGGCCACTATCCCGACGCCCGCAACAAGAAGGGCATCGAGCCGGAGGGCGTGGAGACTGGCACCTTCGGCGACGACAGGCTGTTCTTCATCGCGGCGGAGCGCGCCTCGCTGATCGGCGTCTACAAGGACACCGGCGGCGAGCCGCAGTTCCTGCAGATCCTGCCGTCGGGCATCGGGCCGGAGGGGCTTGTCGCCATCCCCTCGCGCAACCTGCTCGTCACCGCCAACGAGGTGGACCTCGTCGAGGATGGCGGCGCGCGCTCGCATCTGATGATCTACGAGCGCGGCGACGCACCGGCCATATATCCGATGATCGTTGCGCGGGCGACCGAAGCGGGCACGCCGCTCGGCTGGGGAGCGCTCTCCGGCCTCGCCGCCGATCCCAAGGAGGCCGGCAAGCTCTATGGCATCTCCGACTCCTTCTACAAGAACCAGCCGGCGATCTTCGCCATCGACGCCACCAAGACGCCGGCGCTGATCACCGCCAAGACCATCGTCACCCGCGACGGCAATCCGGCCCAGAAGCTCGATCTGGAAGGGATCGTCGCCGATGGCGAGGGCGGCTTCTGGCTAGCGAACGAGGGCCGCAGCGACCAGCTCGTGCCGCATGCCGTGCTGCATGTCGACGGCGAAGGCGCGATCGTCCAGGAGATCGGCTTCCCGGAGGAACTGCTCGCCAACGAGACGCGCTTCGGCCTCGAAGGAATCACCACCATCGGCGAGGGCGACGACCTGACGCTGGTGATGGCCGTGCAGCGCGAATGGCGCGACGACCCGGAAGGCTTCGTCAAGCTGTTGGCCTACAAGCCGAAGGCGAAGGAATGGTCGGCCGTGCACTACCCGCTCGACGCCAAGGGCAAGGGCTGGATGGGGCTGTCGGAGATCACCGCCCATGGCGGCAAGCTCTACGTCATCGAGCGCGACAACCTGGTCGGCGCCGACGCCATGGTGAAGCGCCTCTACAGCGTATCGCTGGACGCCTTCAAGCCGGCCGCGCTGGGCGGCGAACTGCCGACGGTCGAAAAGACCCTGGTGCGCGACCTGCTGCCCGACCTGAAGGCAGCCACCAACGGCTATGTGCTCGACAAGGTGGAAGGCTTTGCCATCGACGCGGCCGGCGAGGGCTTCGTCGTCACCGACAATGACGGCGTCAGTGACTCGTCCGGCGAGACCCTGTTCCTGCGGCTCGGCGCCATCGACGCCGTGAACTGAACCGCGGTCGTCCGCACAATAAAAAAGACCCGCCGGAGCGATCCGGCGGGTCTTTCTTTGGCCTCGAAGGCCGGAACTGTTACTCGCCGCGGGCGATGCGGGCGATATCGGCGCGGGTGACGCCGAGGTCATCGAGCTGCCGATTGCTCAGCCGGCTCAGTTCGCGCACCGTCTCGTTGTAGCGGCGCCAGTTCTTGTAAGAGCGGATCAGGTTCATCTTTCCCTCCATCTTCCGTCTGTTCTCTGTTGATGGTGGGCATATAGCCTTTCGCACTGCACAAAATAAGTGCTGCGTTTGCACAGCAGATATGCAGTGTATGCAAAGCGAGGTTAACGGAAGCGTGGGCCGGCGGACAGCCAGCGCTGGTTCAGGACACGTCCAGAACGATCTTTCCGATGTGGTCGCCCTCCTGCATACGCTCATGCGCGCGCCAGGCTTCCCGGAACGGAAAGATCATGTCCATCACCGGCGCCACGCGACGCCCGGCCAGCAGCGGCCACGCCTTCGCCTCCAGTTCGGCGGCGATCTCGCCTTTGAAAGCCACCGTACGCGGCCGCAAGGTCGAGCCGGTGTGCACGAGCCGCTTGACCATCAGCTTGGCGAAGTCGGCGGTGGCCTGCGCCCCGCCCTGCGTGGCGATCTGCACGATCCGCCCCTCCACCGCCGCGGCATCGTAGTTGCGCGCGACATAGTCGCCGCCGACCATGTCGAGGATCACGTCGGCGCCCTTGCCTTCGGTCACCGATTTCACGGCCGAGACGAAGTCCTCGCTGCGATAGTTGACCGCGCGGGCCGCGCCCAGCCGCACGCAGGCGGCGCATTTTTCCTCCGATCCGGCCGTGACGATGACGCGCGCGCCGAGCGCGGTGGCCAGCTGGATGGCCGTCGTGCCGATTCCGGAGGAGCCGCCATGCACCAGCAGTGTCTCGCCCGGCTTCAGCCCGCCGCGCTGGAAGACGTTGTGCCACACAGTGAAAAAGGTCTCCGGCAGCGCGGCGGCTTCCGTGAAGGTGAAACCCGGCGGGACCGGCAGCGCGTTGCTGCCATGCACCTTGACATATTCGGCGTAACCTCCGCCCGGCGTGAGCGCGCAGACGGCATCTCCCGGCCGCCAGCGCGCAACGCCGCTCCCCAGGGCGGCAACCTCGCCCGACACTTCCAGTCCCGGCAGATCCGATGCGCCTGGCGGCGGCGGGTAAGCGCCCTGCCGCTGGAGCACATCCGGACGGTTGACGCCGGCGTTCTTCACGCGGATGAGGATCTCGCCCTCGCCGGGAACCGGGACGTCGCGGATCTGCGGCCGCAGGACCATCGGCCCGCCCGGCTCGGTGATCGCGATGGCCGTCATCTTCGCGGGCAGATCGGCGATATCGGCCATGGCGTCCTCCATTCCTTGAAAACAGGCACTTCGTCCTATTTAGTCTGCACATCACGGCGGGCAAAGCGGAGAAACCACGATGGCGTTCATGGAGGACGAAACCCGCAAGCCGCCGCGCGTGCACGAGATCGGCCAGGATCTCGCCACCCTGTCCGTGAGCGAGCTGACCAGCCGTATCGCGCTTCTGCGGGACGAGATCGCCCGCATCGAAGCGGAACTGACAGCCAAGGGATCGACCAAGGCCGCCGCCGAGGCACTGTTCCGCCGCTGAAACGAGGAACGGCGCGAAAAAATGTCGCTTACGTGCCGTCGCGAAGCCGCATTGTTTCTATTCTAGCAAGCCATCGATTCGCTGCAGTCCGAGGCAGATATGCTCGCGTCCTACCGGCCCATCCTCTCGCTGCTGCGCGGAACGGCGTTCCTGCTGGCCGCGTCCGGCCTGCATGGCCTGCTTCTGCCGCTGAGGGGGCAGGCGGAGGGTTTCTCGACCGCCGTGCTCGGCCTGCTCGGCACGGCCTGGGCGGGGGGCTTCGTCGCGGGCTGCTACTTCGCCCCTCGGCTGGTGCGCAGGGCCGGACATGTCCGCGCCTTCGGCGCCTTCGCGTCGGTCGGCGCCATCATCGCCCTGCTGACCGGGCTGATGATCGAACCGACGATCTGGATTCTGCTGCGCATCTGCACGGGCTTCACCATGGCCGGCGCCTTTATGGTCATCGAGAGCTGGCTCAACGAAAAGGCCACCAACGAGAACCGCGGCACGGTTCTCGGGCTCTACATGATGGTCACCTACGCCTCGATCATGGGCGGCCAGATGATCGTCGCGGCCGGCGACGTGCGTAACGAATCGCTGTTCATGGTCGCCGGCATCCTGTTCTGCCTGTCGCTGATCCCCACCGCGGTCTCCACGCAGGCTAGCCCCAAGCCGCTGCAGGACGTGTCGCTGGACGTCAAGAAGCTCTAAGCGAACTCGCCCGTGTCCTTGGTAGCCTGCCTGCTGATCGGCATCGCCAACGGCGCCTGGGGCACGCTCGGCGCGGTTTACGGCGCGCGCGTGGGCATTTCGACGGCCGAGATCGCCCTGATGATGAGCCTCGTCGTCGTGGCGGGCGCGGTGATGCAGATGCCGGTCGGCCGCATCTCCGACAAGACCGACCGCCGCTACGTGCTTGCCGCCGCCGCCTTCTGCACCGCGGTGGTCGGGCTGATCATCTTTTTCGCCGCCCCGCGCACGGGCAGCTTCGTGATCGGCTTGACGGCGGCCTATGGCGCCCTCGCCTACACCCTCTACTCTCTGGCCGTGGCGCACGCCAACGACCACGCGAGGCCGGAGGACTTCATCAAGGTCTCAGGCGGCCTTCTCCTGCTCTACGGCTTCGGAACGATGATCGGCCCGGTGCTGGGCGCCATGCTGATGAGCGTGCTGCGCCCGGAGAGCCTGTTCCTGGCCACGGCGTTCGCGCATTTCACGCTGGCGGCCTACACGATGGTGCGCGTCAGCCGCCGGGCGCCGGTGCCGCTCTCCGAGCGCGAGGCCTTCAACGTAGTGCCGTCCGAACGCGGCGTGACTCCGGAAGCGGCCCGGCTCGACCCGCGCACGCAGCCAGCGGAGCAATAGAGCGGTTCCTTCTCACCCTGAGCCGCTTCAGACTTCCGGACGGGTTGAGATCGGCGGGTTTTTGGCACAAGATCGCGCCATGCTCGCCATCGACGCCTTCACCGCGATCGCCGATCCCAATCGCCGCCATCTGCTGGAGGAACTCCGGCGCGGACCCAAGACGGTGACGGAACTGGCCGGCGGGCTGCCGGTGTCTCGGCCGGCGGTATCGCAGCATCTGAAGGTTCTGCTGGACGCCGGACTGGTGAAGGCCACTCCGGAGGGAACCAAACGCGTCTACGCGGTCAGCCCGGAAGGTTTCGTGCGGTTGAATATCTGGCTGGATCAGTTCTGGGAAGCCTGAGCCACCGCCGGGCGCTTCCCGTCCGCTCATGGGCTACTGACAGCCCGGAAGAAAAAGCGTCGTATTTCCCTGGATAAAGACTTCACCGGCATGGGCCGGCGGCAGGATACCGCCGGCGGCATGCGGTGGGTTCCGCAGCCTCAGTGGGAGGTTGGCCGCTCGCCGTTGAGCTTAGCGATTTCGTCCTTGATGGCCAGCTTGCGTCGCTTCAGCGATACGATCTCGAGGTCGTCGACGGACGGATGGGTAAGGGCGTCATCGATCGCGCGCTCGATATCGCTGTGTCTACGCTTCAGCTCGTCAAGGTGGGTGGAAAGCGACATGAATGGTGCTCCCTTTGCAGGTTTCCTCGTCGTCGCACCGCCTAGTCTCGCCCATCGCTGGCAGAGGCTCAGTGACGGTACGATGACAGTGTGACACCTTAGATATGGAAAGTCGAATGGGGATTGGTAGCATTTCGCGACATCGTGAATTGTGCTATGGCGGCGGTGCCGGCCGAATCCTTTTTGAGGGCGCGACGGCAGCCCGTCGCAGGAGTTCGCAGACCGTTCATGTCCGATCAGGAACAGGCCGACGTCCGTCTCGAATTCGCACGGCTGAAGCAGGAACACCTGGATTTCGACGCAGCAATCAATGCGATGATCACCACAGGTTGCGACCCCCTCCAGATCCAGCGGATGAAGAAGAAAAAGCTGGCCGTGAAGGACAAGCTGCGCGCGCTGGAGGACCGCATCGTTCCTGACATCATCGCCTGAGCGCCCATGGCTGCCGGCCGTTTTGCCCGCCTGCCTTGAAGCCTGCCTCCGCATTCGATAAGCGATTCCATCGCAGCCGGGATCCACGCCCTTGAGTTCAGTGCAGG
>JAEUMA010000611.1 GCA_016793565.1 Rhizobiaceae bacterium | reverse complement strand
CTTTCCGGTGGCCAGCGCCAGCGGGTGGCGCTTGCTCGCGCGCTGGTCATGCGACCGAAGGAGCTGCTGCTCGACGAACCGCTGTCGGCGCTCGACAAGAAGCTGCGCGAGCAGATGCAGGTCGAACTGCGGCGCCTGCAGCAGGCGGTGGGCATCACTTTCATTCTGGTTACGCACGACCAGTATGAGGCGCTGGCGATGTCGGACCGCATAGCGGTGATGTTCGGCGGCCGCATCGCGCAGGTCGCCGCCCCGAAGGAGATCTATCAACGGCCGGTAAACCGGCAAGTCGCAGATTTCCTAGGTGGCATGAACTTCGTTGCCGCGCAGGTCGTGTCCGAGGCCGCGAACAGAATTACGGTCGACACGAAGGGTTTCGGCCGCGTCACAACCGACAAGCCAGCCGCATTCGCCGACAGCGGCAACGCCGCCACGCTCGGTATCAGGCCCGAGCGCCTGCGCGTCCTGTGGGATGACGAACAGGCCGAACACCACGTCGCGGGCACGGTCGTCGACCGGCACTATTTCGGCGAGATCACCCATCTCATCGTCGAGGTGGCGGGCATGGACAAGCCGCTTTCTGTGACCGAGACCAACGACTTCGGCGCCGACGACATCCCGGTCGGCGCGACGATACGCCTCGCCTACGACCCTGAAGCGCTGGTCGCGCTGGCCGACTAGAGGCCCGCTCGCTATCGTGAGTGTTACAACATAACATTCCACTTGACGGTCGTTATAACGTAACGTATCCAGCGACCCGGATGCGGCGCCTCGTGGCCGCCCTGGAGTTGCAGTCAATGTCGGCCTGCGTGACCTTCGAAGACCTGACGCTGGGCTACAACAGCCATCCGGCCATCCACCATCTGAACGGTGCGGTGCGGCGCGGCTCGCTGACGGCAGTAGTGGGTGCCAACGGGTCAGGCAAGTCCACCCTGATGAAGGGAATAGTCGGCCTGGTGAAACCTATGGCCGGTGCCTGCAAGGTCGCTGCTGGCATAAGCATGGCCTATCTGCCGCAGCAATCCGAACTCGACCGGTCCTTTCCGGCGCGCGTGGTCGATCTCGTCTCGCTCGGCCTCTGGCCGCGCCGCGGTCTGCTCGGCCGCCATACCGCCGATGATCGGCGCATCGTTTCCAAAGCTCTGTCTGCCGTAGGGCTCGAAGGCTTCGAGCAAAGGCCGCTCGATACGCTCTCCGGCGGCCAGCTGCAGCGGACGTTGTTTGCGCGCGTGCTGGTGCAGAACGCCGACCTTATCCTGCTCGACGAGCCGTTCAACGCGGTGGACGCCAGAACCGTCACCGACCTGGTTGCGCTGATCAAGCGGTGGCATGGCGAAGACAGGACCATCATGGTGGTGGTCCATGATCTCGAACTGGTCCGGCAGAACTTTCCGGAAGCCCTCTTGCTCGCCCGCGCGCCGATCGCGTGGGGAGAGGTCGGCAGCGCACTGTCGGCGGCGAATCTGCTGCGCGCGCGCCAGTTCCACGAAGCGTGGAACGAGGACGCGCCCTGGTGTGCGCCAGAAGGCTCTGGCGACCATGCGCATGGCGGCGACGTGCACACGCACAGCCATGACGGCCATCATCATCATCGCGGCGCGGCCTGATGTCTGCCGTCTACGATTGGGCGATCGCGCCCTTCGCCGAGTTCGCGTTCATGCAGCGCGCCCTGCTCGGCGCAGTTCTGCTGTCGATCAGCGCCTGCCCGGTCGGCGTTTTCCTGATGCTGCGCCGAATGAGCCTTACTGGCGATGCCATGGCGCATGCCATCCTTCCCGGAGCAGCCGTAGGCTTTCTGCTCTATGGGCTGGAGATCGTGCCGATGACACTTGGTGGGCTGATTGCCGGCGTAGTGGTTGCGCTCGGCGCGGGCGCAGTGTCCCGGCTGACGATCCAGAAGGAGGACGCCTCCATGGCCGCCTTCTATCTGATCTCTCTTGCCCTCGGCGTGCTGATCGTTTCTCTGCGCGGTTCGAACGTCGATCTCATGCATGTCCTTTTCGGCACCGTGCTGGCGCTCAACGACGATGCGCTAGTGCTGATCGCGTCGATCGCGGCGGTGACGCTGGTGGCGCTCGCAGTCTTCTGGCGCGCTCTCGTGGCCGAGTGTCTGGACCCGCTGTTCCTGCGCTCGGTCTCGCGACTTGGGCCGCCGGTCCATTTTGTCTTCCTGGGGCTGGTGGTCCTCAATCTTGTCGGCGGCTTCCAGGCGCTTGGCACGCTGCTCGCCGTCGGCCTGATGATGCTGCCGGCTGCCGCCGCGCGCTTCTGGACCAGCCGCGTCGAGCCGATGTGTCTGCTTGCCGTCGGCTTCGGCATCGTCTCCTGCGTTGCGGGGTTGTTGCTGTCCTATCATGCCGGATTGCCTTCGGGGCCGGCGATCATCCTTTCCGCCGGTGTCATCTACGCCCTTTCCATCATCGCTGGCACACGCGGGGTACTCGCCGCACGCGTGCCGCGCAATGCCCACAGAACTGCCTGACATTAAGGAGTTTTTGCCATGTCCAGGATCTTGTCCCTTCTTGCGACCGTGAGCGTTCTGGCGCTTTCGCCCGCTGCGCTGAGCGCGGCCTATGCAGACAATCTTAAGGTGGTGGCCAGTTTCTCGATCATCGGCGACTTGGCCAGGAACGTCGGCGGCGACCGCGTCGACATCACAACGCTGGTGGGGCCGAACGGCGACGCCCATGTCTACGAGCCGAAGCCGGCCGACGCGGCTGCCGTAAGCTCCGCGGATGTCGTGCTGGTCAACGGCCTGCAGCTCGAAGGTTTTCTGCAGCGCCTGATCGAGGCCAGCGGCGCCAAGGCCCCGGTCGTGGAACTGACCAAGGGCGGCGAAATCCTGAAGACGGCCGACGAACCGCATCCGCACGAAGAGGCCGAGGAAGACGGCCATGCCGGCGAAGCGCAGCCGCAGGAGAGCGGCGAGCACGCGGCCGAGGAGGGTCACCATCATGGCGAATACGATCCGCATGCCTGGCAGTCCGTGCGGAATGCCGAGGTCTATGTGAAGAACATCGCCGAGGCGTTCTGCGCGGCGGATGCCGCGGGCTGCGACGCCTACAAGGCCAATGCGGACGCCTACGGCAAGAAGCTCGAAGCGCTGGACGCGGAAATCAAGGCCGCCGTGGCCGACATACCGCCCGAGAAGCGCGCCATCATCACCTCGCATGACGCCTTCGGCTATTTCGAGCACGAGTACGGGCTGGCCTTCTTGGCGCCGGAAGGCATTTCGACGGAATCGGAGGCCTCGGCCGCCGATGTGGCGGCGCTCATCCGGCAGGTCCGCGCCGACAACGCGTCGGCGATCTTCGTGGAAAACATCACCAATCCGCGGCTGATCGAGCAGATCGCCAGCGAGACGGGTCTCAAGGTGGGCGGCGAATTGTTTTCCGACGCGCTGTCGGGGGAGGACGGGCCCGCCCCGACTTACATCGACATGATGCGCCACAATGTCCAGACGATCAAAGGCGCGATCCTCGGCAGCTGATCCCTAGTTTGCGAAAGGGCGGGCCTACCCGCCCTTTCATTTTCCGCCTAAGCGTTATGTTATAACGTTTAACTTTGAGCGATCGGCGATCCCCGCTTGGCGGGCACGCCGAGATAGCCAGGTGTGGACCATGCAGCAGTTATCACCACAGCCGGAACGACTTCCCGTTACCGTGCTGTCCGGCTTTCTAGGGGCCGGCAAGACGACCCTCCTAAACCACGTGCTCGGTAACCGCGAAGGCCTCCGGGTCGCTGTGATCGTCAACGACATGAGCGAGATCAACATCGACGCGGCGCTGGTGCGCGACGGTGACGCGAACCTTTCGCGCACCGACGAGCAGCTCGTTGAGATGACCAATGGCTGCATCTGCTGCACACTCCGCGATGATCTCTTGAAGGAAGTACGTCGCCTGGCCGACGAGAACCGTTTTGACTACTTGTTGATCGAGGGGACAGGCGTAGCCGAGCCCTTGCCGGTGGCCGCGACCTTTGATTTCCGCGACGAGCGTGGCGAGAGCCTTTCTGACATCGCCCGCCTCGACACCATGGTTACCGTTGTCGACACAGTAAACCTGCTCAAGGACTACTCTTCGCAGGATTTCTTGCGCGACCGTGGCGAGACGGCGGGAGAGGGAGACGACCGGGCGCTGGTCGATCTGCTGGTCGAGCAG
>JAEUMA010000594.1 GCA_016793565.1 Rhizobiaceae bacterium | reverse complement strand
ACGCGAAGACGCAACCTGGCCGACGAGGCGCTGTGGCTGGGCCGGTTGACGGCCGGGCTGATGCCGGCAGAGCCGGAGGCGCTCGGCCTGCTTGCGCTGATGCTGTTCGCCGAATCGCGGCGCGCGGCGAGGCGCAATGCAAATGGCTACGTTCCGCTGGCGGAGCAGGACGTCTCGCTGTGGGACGGCGCCATGATCGCCGAGGCGGAGGCGTTGCTGCGCGCCGCCCTGCGCTGCGACCGCCTCGGCCGCTACCAGCTGGAGGCCGCCATTCAGTCCGCACATGTCGCGAGGCGCGCCACCGGCTGCACCGACTGGCCGGCGATCCGCCGCCTCTACGACGCGCTGTTGATTCTTTCCGGATCGCCTGTTGCGGCCATCAATCGGGCCATCGCCGAAGCCGAGGTCAGCGGCCCGGCCTCAGCACTGGCCGAACTCGACGCGCTGGCGGGCGATCCGCGCCTGTCGGCCTACCAGCCCTACTGGGCGGCGCGGGCCGGCCTGCTTGCGCGGCTGGGCGACGGCGCCGCGGCCGACGCCGCCTATGAACGGGCGATAGGCCTGGAGCGCGACCCTGTCGTCCGCAGTTTTCTCGCGGAGCAGCGCGCCGGGCTTGCCATGCGCGCGCCCGGCCGCGTGTAGCCGATTAGCCGCCCAGCCCTTCGAACAGCGCCGTCGACAGATAGCGTTCGGCGAAGGACGGGATCACCACGACCATCGTCTTGCCGGCGTTCTCGGCCCTCGCCCCGACGACGGCGGCGGCCTGCAGCGCGGCGCCCGACGAGATGCCGACCGGGACGCCTTCGAGGCGGGCCACCAGGCGGGCATTGGCGAAGGCGTCCTCGTTGGAGACCTTGACGATCTCGTCATAGACCGAGGTATCGAGAATCTTCGGCGCGAAGCCGGCGCCGATGCCCTGGATCTTGTGCGGGCCGGGCGTACCTCCCGACAGCACCGGCGAGGCCTCCGGCTCCACCGCCACGACCTTCACCGAAGGCTTGCGCGCCTTGAGCACCTGGCCGACACCTGTGATGGTGCCGCCCGTGCCGATGCCCGAAACGAGGATATCGACCGCGCCATCCGTATCGTTCCAGATTTCCTCCGCCGTGGTCCGGCGATGGATTTCCGGATTGGCCGGGTTTTCGAACTGTTGCGGGATGACCGCGTCGCGAATAGTGGCGGCCAGCTCGTCGGCCTTGGCGATGGCGCCCTTCATGCCCTTGGCACCCTCGGTGAGCACGAGTTCGGCGCCCAGCAGCGCCAGCATCTTGCGCCGCTCGACCGACATCGTCTCCGGCATGGTCAGGATCAGCTTGTAGCCCTTGGCGGCGGCGGCGAAGGCGAGCGCGATGCCGGTGTTGCCGGAGGTCGGCTCGATCAGCGTGGTGCGGCCGGGCACGATGCGCCCGGAGGCTTCCAGCGCCTCGATCATCGCCACGCCGATGCGGTCCTTCACCGAGGCGATCGGATTGAAGAATTCGAGCTTGGCCACCAGCTGCGCGACGATGCCCTTGTGCTTGGCGAACTTGTCGAGCCGCACAAGCGGTGTGTCTCCGATCGTCTCCGTGATCGAGCCGTAGATGCGGCCGCGACCGGGGACATGGGTGCTGGGCTTGGTCATGGTTCACTCCCAATCTATGCGAATGCGCCGGGCGGGCGTCGAAGAGGCAGGCCTGCGGCCGTTTCCGGCGATCGTTTCGCATATTTCCGGCGCATTGGAAATCGCGGCGCCTAGCGAAGCATGCGCGACATGACCTGCGCGGTATAGTCCACCATCGGCACGATACGCGCATAGTTCAGGCGTGTCGGACCGATGACGCCCAGAGCGCCAACCACACGCGCGTCCTTGTCGCGGAAGGGCGCTACCACCAGAGACGAGCCAGACAGCGAGAACAGCTTGTTCTCGGAGCCGATGAAGATGCGCACCCCGGAGCCTTCCTCGGCGAGGTTCAGCAGCTGGAGCAGACCGTCCTGCGTCTCCAGATCCTCGAACAGATGGCGCAACATCTGGATATCGGTCTGGTCGGTGACGTTTTCCAAGAGATTGCCGCGGCCGCGGACGATGAGGCGCGCCGGCATGCCGCTGCCGCTGCCGGCCCATACCGCCAGCCCCTTCTCCACCAGCGCCTGCGACAGGGTGTCGAGTGCTGCCTTGGTCTCGTTCTTGCGCTTTTCAATCTCGATGCGCGCCTCGGCCAGCGTGCGGCCGCGGATATGCGCGTTGAGAAAATTGGAGGCTTCCTGCAATTGCGAAGGCGTCACGCCGTCCGGAAGGTCGACGATGCGGTTCTCGACGTCGCCGCCCTGGGTGACCAGCACCGCCAGCGCCTTGCGCGGCTCGAGCTGGATGAACTCGATGTGCTTCAGCGCCGATTCCGTCTTGGAGGCAAGCACAAGGCCCGCGCCGCGCGACATGCCCGAAAGCAACTGGCTTGCCTCGGTGAGCATGTGGTCGACCGAGGCGTTCGCTCCGGAAGCCTTCACCTGGGCCTCGATGACGCGGCGCTCGTCCTCTGTCAGGTCGCCGATCTCCATGAAGGCGTCGACGAAGAAGCGCAGGCCGGTCTGCGTCGGCAGCCGTCCGGCGGACACATGCGGAGCGTAGATCAGGCCGAGCTGCTCCAGATCGCTCATCACGTTGCGGACCGTGGCGGGCGAAAGCGAGGACGGCATCATGCGCGACAGGTTGCGCGAGCCGACGGGCTCGCCGTCCCTCAGATAAGTGTCGACGATGCGCCGGAAGATCTCGCGTGAGCGGGCGTCGAGCGATTGCAGGGCAGGATCAACGATGGCTTGCGTCACCTTCAAACACCTCCGCGGACAATATAGGGCATTTCACGGCCGGGTCAGCACAAGCTCGGCGCGGCGGGCGTTTTTCTTTGCGCCCGGGCGGGGACGGGGCTACAAGCCGCCGACTCGACGAACGAGCAGGCCAATCCGGAGTTTTCATGCGTCCTTCGAAACGCCAGCCAGACGAAATGCGCGCCGTTTCCTTCGAACGCGGCATCGCAAGACATGCCGAGGGCTCCTGCCTGGTCAAGTTCGGCGACACGCATGTGCTGTGCACGGCTAGCCTGGAGGAACGCGTGCCGGCCTGGCTGCGCAACGCCGGCAAGGGCTGGGTAACGGCCGAGTACGGCATGCTGCCGCGCGCCACGCATGAGCGCACCCGCCGCGAGGCCTCGGCCGGCAAGCAGGGCGGCCGCACGCTGGAGATCCAGCGCCTCATCGGCCGCTCGCTGCGCGCCGTGGTAGACCTGCAGGCGCTTGGCGAAGTGCAGATCACCGTCGACTGCGACGTGCTGCAGGCCGACGGCGGCACGCGCACGGCCTCCATCACCGGCGGCTGGATCGCGCTGCACGACTGCCTGCGATGGATGGAAGCGCGACAGATGGTGAGCTTGCCGCGCGTTCTGAAGGACCATGTGGCGGCGATTTCCTGCGGCATCCACGCGGGCACCCCGGTCATCGACCTTGATTACGCGGAGGATTCCGGCGCCGAGACGGATGCCAACTTCGTGCTCACCGGCAAGGGCGGCATCGTGGAGGTGCAGGGCACCGCCGAGGGCGCGCCCTTCTCAGAAGAGCAGTTCCTGGCGATGATGGGCCTGGCGCGCAAGGGCATTGCGCGGCTCGTGAGCCTGCAGCAGATGGCGGTGGCGTAGGCATAGGCACTCGATATGCGAGTTCCCCCTCACCAGGTATCCGCCATCCTCGAAGCCGCGCTCTATGTGACCGACCTCGACGCGGCGGAGGCCTTCTATTCGGGCGTGCTGAGGCTGGAACGCATCGCCAAGGTGCCAGGACGGCACGTCTTCTTCCGTTGCGGAAAGACGATCGTGCTCTTGTTCGATGCCGAGGCGACGCGCCAGCCTCCTCCGCCGGACACACGGTTACCGGTGCCGCCGCACGGGGCATTCGGTCAGGGGCATCTCTGCTTCGCCGCGACAGCGCAGGAGATCGACGCATGGAAGGCCCTCCTTGAAGGCCACGGCGTGACGATCGAGGCCGATTTTGAATGGCCCTCCCTTACCGAGGGATCGAGCGGCGGCCGGTCGATCTATTTCCGCGACCCGGACGGCAATTCGCTGGAATTTGCCGAGCCGCGCATCTGGGGGCTGTGATGGGTGACCTCTCCGCCAGGCAGATCGTGATCGCCAGCCACAATGCGGGCAAGCTGCGTGAATTCGCCGACCTGATGGCGCCTTTCGGCTTCGAAGCCAAGTCGGCCAAGGAGTATGGCCTGCCGGAGCCGGAAGAAACCGGAACGACCTTCGAGGAGAACGCCTATATCAAGGCTTTCGCCGCCGCCAGCGCAACCGGACTTCCCGCGCTTTCGGACGATTCGGGCCTCGTCGTCGACGCGCTCGACGGCGCTCCCGGCGTATACACGGCCAACTGGGCGGAGATGCCCGACGGGACGCGCGACTTCGGAATGGCCATGCAGCGCACCGAGGTGGCGATGCACGAGCGCGGCGCGACCGAACCGGCGCAACGGAGCGGCCGGTTCGTGGCCGTCATCTGCCTGGCGTTTCCCGACGGCGAGGCGGAATATTTCCGCGGCGAGGTCGACGGCACGCTGGTGTGGCCCCCGCGCGGGACGCTCGGCTTCGGCTACGACCCAGTGTTCCAGCCGGACGGGCACGAAAAGACCTTCGGCGAGATGAGCGCCGAGGAAAAGCACGGCTGGAAGCCCGGCCAACCGACCGCCCTTTCGCATCGCGCGCGTGCCTTCCAGAAATTCGCCCGGGCCCGGCTGGGTGCGGCATGAACGACCCGGGCTTCGGCATCTACGTGCACTGGCCCTTCTGCGCAGCCAAGTGCCCCTATTGCGACTTCAACAGCCATGTCCGGCACCAGCCGGTCGACCAGCTCCGCTACGCGGGTGCCTTCGCGCGCGAACTGGCCAGCATGCGCGGGCGGACGGGCGCCCGCACCGTGACCAGCGTGTTCCTCGGCGGCGGCACGCCGTCGCTGATGCGGCCGGAGACGGTCGGCGCCGTGCTGGACGCGATCGCGGCGAACTGGACCGTTGCGGAGAGCGCCGAGGTGACGCTGGAGGCGAACCCTTCTTCGGTCGAGGCGGAGCGCTTCGTCGGCTACCGGGCGGCCGGCGTCAATCGCGTTTCGCTCGGCGTCCAGGCGCTTAACGATCGCGATCTGCGCTTCCTCGGCCGCCTGCACGACGTCGACGCCGCCCGCCAGGCCATCGAACTGGCGCGGCGGACCTTTCCGCGCCTGTCCTTCGATCTGATCTACGCGCGGCCGGGCCAGACCGTCGAGGCATGGTCGCGGGAACTCGGCGAAGCGATCGCGCTCGCCGCTGACCATCTGTCGCTCTATCAGCTCACGATCGAGGAGGGCACGCCTTTCCATGCGCTGCACGCAGCGAAGAAGTTCGCCGTGCCGGACCCAGACCTCGCCGCCGACCTCTACGAGGCGACGCAGGCGATCACCGCGGCGCACGGCCTACCGGCCTACGAGATTTCCAACCACGCGCGGCCGGGCGCGGAGAGCCGTCACAACCTGACCTACTGGCGCTACGGCGAATATGTCGGCGTCGGTCCGGGGGCGCATGGGCGCTTCATCGAGAACGGCACGCGAATCGTTACGATTGCCGAGCGCATGCCGGAGACATGGCTGAACCTGGTCGAAGCCAGGGGCCATGGCATCACCGGCGGAGAAGTGCTGACGCGCAGCGAGGAAGCCGACGAGTTTCTGCTGATGGGTTTGCGCCTGGTGGAGGGCATAGACCTCTCGCGCTTCGAGGCACTTGCGGGCCGGCCACTGTCCTCGTCGAGGATATCGATCCTGCAGGGCGAGAACCTCGTCGCGCCAGTGGGCAATTCGCGGCTGCGGGCGACGCAATCAGGGATGATCGTGCTGGATGCGGTGGTCGCAGACCTTGCGCGTTAGGGCGTTTCACGCCGGAGGGGCTTTTCCAGGCGCTCCCACGCCGGGCGCTCGCTCAGCCGCGTCTTCGCCGACCGGCGCACATCCTGCGCGTTGGCCTGCTTGTCGCCATCGAGCTGATTTGCCTCGCGCCCGTCATAATAGGGCTCGAAAACATCCTGAATTTCCAAAGACGCCATCGTTTCCTCCCCGAATTCGTTGATCCGGTGGCACACAGGAACGCAGCGCAAGGGCAAACGTTCCGTCGGCGGAATTCACGGTCGTCCGCGCCACGATTCGGCGGCGACTCAGGAAGAGGTAGGCAATGAAATTGACCGTTTTGGGAATGACCGCGGCCCTGGCGGGCATGCTGTGCGGTGCTGCTATGGCGTCGGCGCATGCGGACGAAGTGTCAGTCGAACTGCGCAACAGCCTGTCGGTGCCGCTGGAAGCGGAGCTCTACAGCCAGGCGCGGCCGCAGAACTGGCCTGGCGGTGGCGCGCTCTACCGGCTGGAGCCCGGCACCGCGCAATCGCTGCAACTATCCTGCACGGAAGGCGAATCGATCTGCTACGGGGCGTGGTCGCCCGGCAATGACGGCGCAAAGTTCGGCGTCGGCAGAGACGGGGTCGAGAAGTGCGAAACCTGCTGCTTCACCTGCGAAAGCGGCGCCCACGCGGCGTTCGAAATCCGGTAGGCCGCGAAGGCTTCGTCGCCTCTCAGGGCTATCCGCCGAAGCCTCGGTCCAGCGCAAGAGCGATCGCCGCCGGCACCCCCAGGTTGCGGATGGCATCGAGGCTGTCGGCTACCGTGTCCCGCAGCGGGTCATGGCCGGCGATTGCCTGGCCGGCCAGGGCGAACACCGCCGCGGCGGTCTCGGCGGAAGGCTGGCGGCCGGCGAGCAGCGCGTCCAGCCTGTCATCCAGCGGGTCGGTGAAGAAGCGTTTTGGAAGCGCACCGCCCCGCGCCTCGCAGCAGGCAATCCAGGCGGCGATGACCAGCGCCATGCAATTCGCGCCCTGCCCGGCCGCCATGCGGGCGCGACCGGTGTTGAACACGCGCTGCGGCAGCTTCTGGCTGCCGTCGGTGCCGATCTGCGCGAGCCGGTGCATCAGCGCCGGATTGGCGAAGCGGGTGGAGAGTTCGGCCGTATAGGCCGCGGTGTCCAGGCCGGCATCTGCCGGCAGTGTCGGGATCGCTTCGGCCCACAGGCCGTCGACGACTTGCCGGATGCTCGGATCGGCGAACGCGTCCGACACATAGTCGCGTCCCGCGAGCATGCCGAGATAGGCCATTCCCGAATGCGCGCCGTTCAGGAGGCGCAGCTTCATCTCCTCGTATGGCCGCACGTCGCGCGTCATCTCCACGCCGAACGGCTCCCAGTCCGGGCGTCCCACGGTGAAATTGTCCTCCACGACCCATTGCATGAAAGGTTCCGTGGCGATCGGCCAGGCGTCCTCCAGGCCCAGCGCTGCCGAGATGCGGGCGCGGTCGGCATCGGTGGTGGCGGGCACGATGCGGTCGACCATGGTCGACGGGAAGGCCGCTTCGTCCTCGAGCCAGCGCGCCAGCGATTTTTCGCGCGCGGAGGCGAACTGCAGCAGCAGACGCCGCACCGTGGCGCCGTTGCTCGGCAGGTTGTCGCAGCACAGCACGGTGAACGGCGGCAATCCCGCCGCGCGCCGCTGTTCCAGCGCGGACGCCAGCAGTCCGTGGACGGTGCGCGGGCTGCTGTGATGCGCAAGGTCGTGCGCGAGATCGGGATGCGCCATGTCGAGGTCGCCGGCGGCGTTGCGCAGATAGGCTTTTTCCGTGACGGTGAGCGTTACGATGCGCGTCGCCGGATCGGCCATGCGGGCCACCACGGCCGCTGGGTCTTCCGGCGCGACCGCCAGCTTCAGCATGGAGCCCACCACCGTCAGGCGCTCGCCCGAGCCGTCGCGGACGCTCAGCGTATAGAGCCCATCCTGCGGCGCAAGGGCATCGCGCGTGTCGGGGCTGCGCAACGACACGCCCGTTATCCCCCATCGGCTGTCGCCGGCGGCAAGGCAGCGGTCGACATAAACCGCCTGATGCGCGCGGTGGAACGCTCCGACGCCGAGGTGGACGATGCCCTGCGCGACGGCTGCAC
>JAEUMA010000566.1 GCA_016793565.1 Rhizobiaceae bacterium | reverse complement strand
CCTCAATCGCCGCGCGCCGCCGGCGCTGGAGAAAGACCGCTGCTGGTGGGTGCCTAAGCCGCTGGACGCGGCAGCCATGCAGGACGCCGCGCGGATGCTGGTCGGCCGGCACGACTTCACCACTTTCCGCTCCGCGCATTGCCAGGCCAAAAGCCCGCTGCGCACCCTGGACGTGCTCGACGTCAGCCGAGACGGCTACATCATCTCGGTTCGCACCTCTGCCCGTTCGTTCCTGCACAATCAGGTTCGCTCGATGGTGGGTACACTGAAGCGCGCGGGCGAAGGCGCCTGGACGGCGGGCGACGTGCGGCGCGCCCTGGAGGCGCGCGATCGCGCCGCCTGCGCCGCCATGGCGCCCGCCAGCGGGCTCTATCTCGTCGCGGTCGACTATCAGCCGATGGGCACCTCGATGCCGACCAGCGACTGAAGAAGCAGCATGATCAGGATCGAGCCGACGAACATGCCGACGAAGACGCCGGTCGCGATGGCCGCGCCCTTCCCGAGTGCGGCGTTGGTGACCCGCCATGTCAGCACCATGGTGACTAGGAACAGCACCAGAGCCAGGGCCGTCACCGCGTCCCCCGCCTCCGGGACGAACAGCGCGAGCAGCGACGGCGGCAGCATGATCCATACGATCGGCACAGTCGCCCAGTTGGTGGCGACCACATAGTGGACGAAGCGGTCCCTGATGCCGGCCAGGCCTGAGATCAGCGCCAGTACGACCAGAGGCAGTATCCAGGCGCCGATGTCGACTATAGCCAGCCTGAAGACATAGCCCAGCTTGACGCCGATGGAGACGTCGGGGCCCAGCGTGTCGTTGGCCACCGGCACCCAGTTCACGGCAAGGGCCGGCATCGCCAGGAGGATGGCGTAGAAGGAGTTCCAGAAGCCGTCGGCGGTGAGGTCAAGGAGACGTATCCCGTCCGCTTTGCCCATCATCATCCGCCACGCGCCGAGAAGCGAACTCTGGACGGTTTCGGCAGGCAGCATGATCAGGCAGCCTGCCCGAACCAGTCGACAAGGAAGCGCTGGTAGATTGCCGTCAGCGTCTCAAGATCGGTCAGCGCGACGCGCTCGTCCACCATGTGCATTGTCTTGCCGACCAGTCCGAACTCCACGACCGGGCAGAAATCCTTGATGAAGCGGGCGTCAGACGTGCCGCCCGAAGTCGAGAGCGACGGACGGCGGCCGACGACGGCCTCGATCGATCCGGAAAGCGTTCCGATCAGCCGATCTTCTCGGGTTAGGAAGACGGGGCTCGGCCGGTCGCGCCAGGCGAGATCGTAGGCGATCGCCTCGGCCCGACCCTTGCGATAGCGCTTGCGCCGGGCAGCGCGGTCGAGCCGGTTGTGCACCTCCGCCTGGATCGTCTCGGCCGCCCAAAGGTCGTTGAAGCGGATGTTGAACGCCGCGGTCGCGGTCGCCGCGATGACGTTGGCGGCAGGATTGCCAACATCCACGCTAGTGACTTCGAGGTTGGTGGCCTGGAAATCGGACGAGCCTTCGTCGAACGCGGGATAGAGCAGTGCGTCGAGCAGGGTCATCATGCCGCGCACGGGATTGTCCGCCAGATGGGGATAGGCCGCATGGCCCTGCCGTCCGTGTACCGTCACGATGCCGGAAATCGAGCCGCGCCGGCCGATCTTGATCATGTCGCCAAGGACGTCCGGATTGGTCGGCTCGCCGACGATCGCTGCGTCCCATGTCTCGCCCCTATCGGCGGCCCATTGGAGCAGCTTCACCGTGCCGTTGATGGCCGGCCCTTCCTCGTCGCCGGTGATCAGCAGGGAGACGGAGCCCTTGGGCGCGCCATGGGCGCCCACATACCGGGCGAGTGCCGCGACGAAGCAGGCTATGCCGCCCTTCATGTCGACAGCGCCGCGGCCGTACATCTCGCCATGCGCGATTTCGGCGGCGAAGGGCGGATGCGTCCAGGCCGCCGCGTCGCCTGCCGGCACCACATCGGTGTGGCCGGCGAACATCAGATGCGGTCCGTTGCCGGACAGCCGCGCGTAGAGATTTTCGATGTCCGGCGTGCCGGGCTCGCAAAAGGCCGGCCGCTCCACCTGAAAGCCCAGCGGTAGCAGCATCGACTGCAGCGCGGTGAGCGCCCCCCCTTCGGCAGGTGTGACGGACGCGCAGCGGATCAGGGCGGCAAGGTTGTGGACGGGATCGACAGGCAGGCTCATGGCTGCAGGCAATAGTCCAAAGCCGGCAGGCTGTCACGCAGCCAGCAAGCCGGCCGCGTGACGAAATCGCGTTGAAATCCGGGCCTCATGAACGCCCGGCGCAGGGCACTCAGGCGGCCTTGCGGGCCGGCTCGCGCAGGGCCTCGCCATGACGGATCTCGGTGCCGAGCACCGCCAGGCAGGCCTTCATGAAGGACGAAAGCCCCGGCCAGCCCTTGGCCGACACGAGGTTGCCGTCCGTGTGAGCGCCGTTGGGCGCAACGTCGATGTACTTGCCGCCGGCCAGCGTGACCTCCGGCTCGCAATATTGCAGGGCGGCGACCTCACGCCCGCGGACGACACCGTCGACCGCGATCAGGATCTGGACGCCGTGGCAGATGGTGAAGATCGGCTTGCCGGTCTCGTGGAAGTGGCGGACGATCGCCTGCACGCCCTTGTCGATGCGGATGTATTCCGGGCCACGGCCGCCGGCGCAATAGACGGCGTCGTACTCCTCGGGCTTCACCTCGGCGAAGGTCTTGTTCAGGTAGTAGTCGTGGCCGAGCTTCTCTGTATAGGTCTGATGTCCCTCGAAGTCATGCAGAGACGTCTTGATCATCTCGCCGGCCTTCTTGCCGGGGCACACGACGTGCACGGTGTGGCCAACCGCATGCATCGCCTGCTCGAACACGAAGATCTCGTATTCCTCGCTGAACTCGCCAACGAGCATCAGTATTTTCTTGCCTGCCATGGCTCTCTCCTCCTCACGGCATTTTTTCGGAAACCGAAATAACGCCATCCTAGACCGAGTGCAGGCTGATTGAAAGGTAGGAATCGCGCCGGAACGTCATGCCTGCGGGCGAACGGGCCGGTGCCGTCAGTTCTCGCGGTCGCGGCCGCTGCCGAAACGGTTAGGCGCTTCATGCCCCGGCATTACGCAAAGCGCGACGAAGGCCACGAACATGACGATGGGGATGAACAGCGACACGGCCAGGATGCCCGGCCTGTCGAGATCGTGGAGACGTTTGACGGCGAGCGCCACATAGGGCCACATGGTCGCCAGCGCCACGACCAGGAACACCACCCCCCAACGTGCGGCCTCGTCGCTACCTTCGGGCACGCGCAGGATATGGTAGAGCGGAAAGAGCTGGACGACGCCTACCAGCAGGTTCGCTAGAAAGTAGACGAGCCGCCCTATCCTGCCCTTGAAGCTGAAGAACAGCCATATGTATCGCGTCGAATCGGGCACCGCGCCGCGTCTCAGTCCCGCAGGAGTTCGTTGATCGACGTCTTGGAACGGGTCTGGTCGTCCACCCGCTTGACGATCACTGCGCAGTAGAGATTGGGTCCCGGCTCACCGTTGGGCAGGGGCTTGCCGGGCATGGTGCCGGCCACCACCACGGAATTGGACGGCACTTCGCCGTAGAAGACCTCGCCGGTCGCGCGATCGACGATCTTGGTCGACTTGCCGATGAAGACGCCCATTCCGAGCACCGAACCGTGGCGCACGATGCAGCCCTCGACCACCTCCGAACGGGCGCCGATGAAGCAGTTGTCCTCGATGATGGTCGGCCCGGCCTGCAGCGGCTCCAGTACGCCGCCGATGCCGACACCGCCGGAAAGGTGCACGTTCTTGCCGATCTGCGCGCAGGATCCGACAGTCGCCCAGGTGTCCACCATGGTGCCGGAATCGACGCGGGCGCCGAGATTGACGAAGGACGGCATCAGCACGACACCCGGCGCGATATAGGCCGAACGCCGCACCACTGCCGAGGGGACCGCGCGAAACCCTGCCCTGTCGAACTCCTGCGCCCCCCAGCCCTCGAACTTCGACGGGACCTTGTCCCACCAGACGGCATCGCCCGGGCCACCCTTGATGACCTGCATGGGGTTGATGCGGAAGGACAGAAGAACGGCCTTCTTGAGCCACTGGTTGACGTGCCAGGCGCCGTCCGCGCGAGGCTCGGCAACGCGAACCGTACCGCGGTCGAGCAGGTCGAGCGCCTCGACGATGGCTTCGCGGACGGGGCCGGCCGTATCGGTACCGATTCCGTCGCGCGCCTCGAAGGCTTCGTCGACGGTCTTTTCCAGGCTCGCCAGATCGGGCTTCGACATGCCAGAATGCTCCGCTACACGTGCTGTTAAGGGCCTGCTCCGTAAGCTGGTCCCGAAGTCGCGCGGACCCTATGTCATGCCTATGCGAGGGTCAATCACACGCGGCGCCAAGGGACGGCGCAAATAGGCGGGCATTCGGGGACTGACAGCCATGGACGGTACGGAAGAGACAGGCTGGACGCCGCTGCCCCATTCGGACGAGGATCTGGAACGGGCGCTCGCGGTGCCGGATACGCCGCAGACCCGCGCCGCTACCTACCGGTTGGCCTGGACCGACCCGGACTTCATGACACGCCGTGAATTGCGCGCCGTGCGCCTGCAACTGGAGCTTCTGAAGCCCGAGATGACGCTCGCCGAGCGCGGCATCCGGTCGACCGTGGTGATGTTCGGCGGCGCCCGCCTGCCTGAACCGGGCGGTGCAGCGTGGGCAGCGAAGAACGAGGAGCAGAAGCGAAACCTCGAGCGCAACAGCAAATATTACGAGGAAGCGCGCAAGTTCGCGCAGCTCTGCTCGCAGCACTCAGCCTCGTCCTACTATCGCGAATTCGTGGTGGTTACGGGTGGCGGACCGGGCGTGATGGAGGCGGGCAACCGAGGCGCGGACGATGTCGGCGCTCCGTCGATCGGCCTGAACATCGTGCTCCCGCACGAGCAGGCGCCGAACATCTACGTGACGCCGGAGCTCTGCTTCAACTTTCACTATTTCGCGATCCGCAAGATGCATTTCGTCATGCGGGCGAAGGCCGTCGCGGTCTTTCCGGGCGGCTTCGGAACGATGGACGAGTTCTTCGAGACCCTGACCCTCATCCAGACCGGGCGAATGGAGCGCGTACCCGTTATTCTGTTCGGCAAGAGCTTCTGGGAAGGCGCTATGAACCTCGATTTCCTGGCGGCCCAGGGCACCATTTCGCCGGGCGACCAGGATATCATCGATTATGCCGAAACGGCTGACGAGGCCTGGGGCATCATCAGCCGTTTCTATCAGCTGCCAGCCTGATCGCCAGTCAGCTCCCTATGCCCTGCGCCGACTGACTGCCGCGCGCCGAACTGCGTCACAGAACCGCGCAGTTGCGTGACTGCCTGGCGAACGTCACGTAGACCCTCTCGCCGTTGCGCTTGCGGCCCTGCACTTCGATGGTGCGCCTGTCGACATCGGCGATATGGACACGGCGCAGGCCCATGCGTTCGGCCTTGTCGAGCGCCCGCTCGGGCGAACATCCGCGACGAACCTCACTGTACCGATCGCTGTTCCAATCGTCGCGTCGCCATTCGTCGTCGCGGTCAATTGTCACCGAGGGACCGTCGCGGTCGAGCCTCAGCTGAAGGTCCTGAGCGCCTGCGGGCGCAACGGTCGCGATGGGAGCGGCGATCGCCGCCGAAAGGACAACACTGATCAGAGAATTGCGCATCCTGGTGGTCTCCTGTTGTGGCACACCAACGCCGCTCGCGGCGTTTGGTTCACCGCAGGATCGGCAGGATCAGACGATAGCCTCTAGAAAGCCGGTTAGATCGTCGGTGACATAGTCGACATGGTCGTCGTGCTCCACGTCGCGTTCCCAAATCTCGGAGAAGGTCGGTTCGAAATTGCGCGGCACGATCAGCACGGTTGTCATCCCGAGCGCCTTGGGAACAAGCAGGTTGCGCGCCAGATCCTCAAACATGACCGCCTGGGGACCGGCGATGCGGTGCAGTGCGACGAACTTGTCGTAGGTCGCCTGCGCCGGCTTGGGAGTAAGGCCGGCGGCGACGATGTCGAAGATGTCGTCAAAATGGTCGAGGATGCCGAGCTGCCGCGCGGCCCGTTCCGCATGCTTGCGATCGCCGTTGGTGAAGATGAATTTGCGCCCCGGCAGCTGGCGGATCGCGATGCCCAGCACAGGGTCGGGCACCAACCAGGAATAGTCGATGTCGTGCACCTTGTTCAGGAAGTCGTCCGGGTCGATGTTGTGGCGGTGCATCAGGCCGCTCAGCGTGGTGCCGTACTCCCGGAAAAGCTCCTTTTGGACCGCACGGGCTTCGTCGCGCGGTAATTGCAGCAGTTCCGAGACATAGGCCGTCATCCGCACGTCGATCTGCGAGAACAGGTTCGAATGATGCGGATAAAGCGTGTTGTCGAGGTCGAAGACCCAGTCGGTGACATGGGCGAAGCGATTGGGATCGGGCAGGTTCGTCATAGCGCCTTTCTGCCACGGCGGATCCGAAATGGC
>JAEUMA010000562.1 GCA_016793565.1 Rhizobiaceae bacterium | reverse complement strand
ATCGCCAACGTGGCCACCAGCGCTACAACAATCTTCTTCATCCGACGCAACTCCTTTGCCTGACTCCGCGGGGCGCAGGTCCGCACGAACGGCCGTCGATACCCCCGCGGCTACTGATTGGCCGCTACCGCGTAGTTGGGGATCTCGACGCGCGCGTACAGGGTGCCGCCGGGCTGGATATCCCATACCAGTTCGGCATCTTCCTCTTCAAGCGCGGGATCGACATAGACACATGTTCCAAGAATCCGTGGCGCCTTTCCGCTGAGGTCGCTCATCGTGAAGGGCAGATCGCCGTCGCAATCCTCGATGCTCTCGTAAATGGGCGTCGGCGAAGGCACTTCGCGACAATCCTTGAGGTCGTCCGAGCAGGCGACCAAAAGCAGTACGGCCGCAATGTGTTCCACAGGGCTTTCCTTTCCGTCTTTTGGCGATGTCGGGGTCAGGCAAAAAGCGCCAAAACTGCCATGACGATCGCTGCGCCGAGGGCGAGGCGGGTCAAAACGGTCACGCCGAATGAAACTTTTCCCGGCGCGGGTTCCGTCTCCAGCGATCCAGCCATCGACATGCGTGCCGCAGCCTCGAACCGTTGAATCTCCGCAAACATTTGCCTCTCCTCATCTGGCGAAAAAAACGTCTGTCGAAGCGAGGAGGTTCCGACGAATATTTTCACAGCAGGTCGCAACGTTTTCACGGAAAGCGCATTTGCGCCGCCCTGGGCCCGTTTCGTGGTCAAGCCGAAGACAGTCTTAATGGGCCTCGAAACCGCCGGCCGGGATGCTCAAGTGATAGACCAGAATGTCGCCGGCCAGTTCCAGCGACGCCTCGCCGTTCAGCGAAGCCGGTACGACCCGCTGCAAAGCGACGCTTCCGAAACGACCGCTGACCGCGGAAGAGCCGGGCGGAACTGCCTCTTCCCATGTGAGGTCGAGAGCGCCGGTTTCCTTGTGTAAGGCGACGCGGAGCCGAACGACACCATTGGGCACGGAGAGCGCGCCGAAACTGATCGAGTTGACCACCAGTTCGTGCAAGGCGAGCCCGATATGGAGCGCGGCGTTCGGGTTGAGATAGGGATTGCTACCCTCCAGTTTGATCGACGCCGCCGGATTGGCGACGTAGCGGCGAACCTGCCCAGCCAGCAGATCGCGAAGTTCCGCGCCGCGCCAGTTCGACGAGGTGACCAGATCCTGAGATTCGGCAAGCGACTGCAGGCGGCCCCGAAAACGCTCAAGAAAACTGTCGACCGACTGAGAATACCGGCCCGTCTGCGAGGCGATGCCCTGGATGATAGCAAGGAGATTGCGCGAACGGTGGCTTACTTCACGCAGAAGCGCCCGCAACGTCTGCTCGCGGTGCTTCATCTCGGTGATTTCGACAGCGGTGGTTACCAGACCCGCCGTGTCGCCGGCTTCCGTCTTGTCAGGATCTATCCAGAGTTCGAACCAGCGAGGACCTGGCGGAGACGTCGAGACACGGATTTCCAGCCGCTCCGGAGCGCCAGTCTGGAGACAGCGTCGCTTCGCCTCCACCACGGCGTGGCAGTCAGTGTCAGGCAGGATGTCGTGGTCCGTCCGGCCGATCAGCGAGCCTTCCCACCAGGCCTTTTCGCCGGCTTCCGCCCAGGTGAAGGAAAGCGTGGTGTCCTGATAAAGAACGATGATGCCTGCGTTGCGCAGCGCCTGAGCAAGGATCGGGTCTCTCTCGCGCACAAGAGGGCGCGGTTTTGCTGCGCTGTCACTCAACTCTATCGTGCTCATCCGCCTTCCTCCGCCGGAGCGAAGGCCCGACATGCGTGGTCGGCTCCAAATCGCGAAAAAGGCCCGCCGAGCAGTGGTTCGGGTTGCGATCACTGCCCGGCGGTAACTGGAAGCCGTTTGAGGGGTGCGACTTCCAGCAGCTCTGAACTTGCTGTCCTAGCCTAGGCGCGGCGCACCAGGCCGGCGATCAGCGAGATCACCAGGAACGCAAGGAATATGAAGAACAGAATCTGAGCTATGCCCGCGGACGTTCCGGCGATGCCGCCGAAGCCGAGCGCGCCGGCGATGATCGCCACGACGAGAAAAACGAGGGCCCAGTAGAGCATGGTCGGTCTCCTGAATTGTGATGATAAAACGGCCGAACGGCCCTTCGGGTTCCCCGATCCTGCAAAAAAGGCCGCGCAAGGCGGCCCTTTCCGCAGCTTAGATTTCACTTCGTCAGGCGGCAGCCTTCGCCTGGCGATCAAAGAAGAGGGCCTGGCTTATCAGCGCCTTGACCATGTCGGGATTGAACGGCTTCGTGACGAGAAAGGCCGGCTCCGGCCTTTCTCCGGTCAACAGCCGTTCCGGAAAGGCGGTGATGAAAATCACGGGGACCGGAGTGCTGGCCAGAATTTCATTGACGGCGTCGATACCGGAACTGCCGTCCGCAAGCTGGATGTCGGCCAGCACCATCTTCGGATGCGTGCGCTGAAATAGCGCTGTTGCCTCGGTATGCGTCCTTGCGGTGCCAACGACGCGATGGCCCAAGCTCTCGACCATCTCCTCGATATCCATGGCAATGAGGGGTTCGTCCTCGATGATCATCACATCGGTCGCGACCTGACGGGAAATTTCATTGCTGGCCTTCGCCAGCAGAGCCGCAAACTCGTTCTCGTCCACGTCTAGGATCTCGGCTGCCTCGCTGTCCTTGAAGCCTTCGACGGCGACGAGCAGGAAAGCTTGCCTCGGCAGCGGCGCGAGTGCGCCAAGATTGGCGGCGGCACGCTGTTCCCAAGCGGACAGCGGCGTCTCCTGAGGCACCCGTATCGCGATGGAAGAGAACAGCTTGGCGAAAATCTTGTACAATGCAATGCGGTCGCTGGACGCTCTCGGAT
>JAEUMA010000550.1 GCA_016793565.1 Rhizobiaceae bacterium | reverse complement strand
CCAAGGGGGCGCGAAAGTGATGGCCAGCCTCAACTCGAACCAGCATTCCCAGGCGCATGCGCCCAGGCACCCGCACGGTCTGCGCGCCCGCATGGTAGCTATGGGCAAACAGTTTCTGGTGCTGTTTCTCTATCTCTGGGTGCTGTTCGGGCTTTTCGTGCTGAACGAGCGGATCATCCTGAACCAGCACGGGATAGGATTCGCCGCACACGGGTTCGCCGTTTTCAACGCGTTCGTCCTCGCCAAGGTGATGATGATCGCCCAGCATCTGAACCTGAGCCGGTGGCTGAACAAGCGCCCTCTTATTTATCCGATTCTTCACGATTCATTCGCGTTCGCGATCATCTTCATCGTGTTTCATCTGCTTGAGATGCTGATCGTGAGGTTGGTAAAGGGCGAGGCCGCGTCGGCAGCCATTCCGAATATCGGTGGCGGCGGCATTGCCGGAATTCTCTGCGTTGCGGTGATATTTTTCGTCGCACTCATCCCCTTCTTCGCGTTCACCGCCTTCAATCGCGTGCTCGGTCCGGACCGGATGCGTTCGATTCTTTTCGGCGACGGGGCGATCAGCCAAACCCGGCCAGCCCGCACGGCGTCGTGACAAGCTCCCGGCCGCAAGGAAGGCAGGGGGGTGCAACAGGACACCGGCAAACCTCGACCTGGACGGGTCGGTGATCGGAATGGCTTCGTTCAGGGCGGACGTCGTTGTCGGACTTCTCCGATCGGTCAATTGGCCGCCGACCCGCCAACGGCCGCGGGCTCGACGCCGGCCTTTCGCAACGAGGCGAGCAGCCGGTCGACATCTTCGGTTCGAACGATCCGCAGTGCCATTTCCGCGCGAAGGTTGGCGACGAGCTTCGGCGCGTTCGTCAGCAGCCAGTCGCGCTCCCGGTTGGCGTCTGCAACGGCGCCGCTCTCGGCGAAGATCGCTGCGGCAATAACGTGGTAGTTTGGGTTCTTTACCGCCGGATTTTTTCCGATCCACATTGCCGCCTCGCGATAATCGCCCTTAAAATAGCTGCAGAGCGCCAGCGCCGATTCATAGTAGGCGAGCGGTCCGGGATTGCGCTGGCGGGCCTGTTCGATCATCTGGCAGCCGCGAGACCAGTTACCGGAGAGCGCCAGCCTGTAGCCGAATTCGCCGAGAAGCTCCGTGTCGTTCGGGTTGATGGCCAGCGCGGTGTCGCCAACCTTCAGCGCGGCCTCGTAATCGCCGTGAAAGAAAAGCGCGAACATCTCGGCTTGCAGCGCGCGGATGTTTTCAGGGTCGAGCTCCACCGCCCGGCGGGCGGCGGAAAGCGCCCGGTCGATCGACGCCGGGGAAGAGCCGGGGTCGATCGGGTAGCGGAAGCGGACTTCGTCGACATAGGTCTGCGAAAGCAGCGCCCACGCCGTCGCGTAGTTTGGAAAGCGCTGGACGGTTTCCTCTAGGCATTTGCGCACCGCCGGATAGGCCTTGGCATCGAGATTGGCGCGGTACGCATAGTAGGAAAGCGTGCAGGAATAGGCCGGCCAGTCACCCGGCACGTTGCGCGGGTTCTGCGTGGTGTCGGCCTGGAAGATCACGCCATAGGGTTGTGCAAGTGCGGTGGCGACCTGCCGGGCGATCTCGGCTTCGATCTCGATCAGCTTGGACGACACCAGCTCGCCGTCGTAGCTGTTCGCCCAGATGACGGAATTGTCGGCCTTGTTGATGACCCGCGCCCGGATGCGGAACCGGTTGTCATCGATATTGACGTCGCCGTCGAGGACATAGCGCGCTTCTTCCGCGGCAGTCGGGCTATCGCCATCGTTCGCCCGCGCCTCGATGGTCACGATATCCTTGAACTTGGCGATCTGGCCGATGATCTCGCGCGTCAGGCCCACGGCCAGGGCCTGCGAATTGCCGGCGTTCGTGAGATCATCGAAGGGTCTGACGAGCAGACGGGGCAAAGCGGGCGCCTGCGGACTGTCGACGCGCATCCATCCCAGCCCGACCCATGCGAGGGCGGCGAGCGCCAGCGCGGCCACGGCGATTGTCGCAAAGATCGGGGCACGCGGTCGGCGGGCTTCGGCCTTCGTCGGAGGGGCAGGCGGCGGCGCCGCGGGGCGCCGAGTTTCGAATTTTGGAACGTACCCGCCCTTGGGCAC
>JAEUMA010000502.1 GCA_016793565.1 Rhizobiaceae bacterium | reverse complement strand
CGTGCGCCAGCCTCTGAAGTTCAATGAGGACGGCTCGCTCGACCTGCTGATCCAGCACGAATCGCCCGGCGCGGACGAGGAATCCAACTGGCTGCCGGCTCCTGAGGGCAAGTTTATCCTCATGATGCGCCTCTACTGGCCGGACGAGAGCAATCCGTCGATCCTGGACGGAAGCTGGGTGCTGCCGCCCGTAACCAAGGTCGGCTGACCGCCAACCGCTTCGGCGCGTCCTGCGCCACGGCCGGCCTGCCCCGAACGAACTACGTTCCGGGCGGCCGGCCCTTTTTTGCGGCCGTCCCCGTGGCGGTCGAAGCCCGCGCTTCGAAAGCCCGGTTAAGGACGTCTGGACGTCACTCGGATTTTACCGATTTTCTTCGTCTTCTCGACCTCTTGGCGTGGTATCGAGATCGCACCACGGCTGCCGGACGGTGATCGCGGTTCTTTCATGACGCCCCACGCGGACGGGAGATCGGCCCTGACCAGCACAGACATCACGTCGTCGCAGCCGGCCGGCATTTCGGCGAGCACGGCCACGCAGGCGCTGTTCGACGATGGCCGCCTGGTCTTCCTCGCCGAAATGGCGCAGGCGGCCTACGGTACCGTACTGCCCACAGGGCTCTCGGCGACGACGCTGCCCTCCGCTTCCGGCGGGCTCTATGTCGGCGGGACGAACGGCGCGGCGGTCGCCATGGTCGGCCGCTCGGACGACGCGCTGTTCGTCGCCTTTCGCGGAACCGACGACGACACCGACATTTCTTACTGGTCGCAGACGGCGACGTATTACGAATTCTTCCGGCCGCTGATCAACGACATCGCCGGCCTTCTCGCATCCGATCCCTCGATCAGGCATGTCTATGTCACCGGCCACAGTCTGGGCGGCGCGATGGCGCAGATGCTGGTGGCCAATGACGGCTGGTGGCCCGGCGTCGATGTCGAAGGGGTGACCTTCGCCTCGCTCGGCGGCGCCTACGGGCCTGATCAGCCCGACGACAGGATCACCAACATCGTCATCGAGCAGGACTTCATCCGCCTGGCTTCAGGGCCGGGCGTGGTGCTGGGCGACGAGTACATCATCGACGACCGCAACACGGCCAGCAATGGCGGCCTCTACTACCACTCGATGGACAACTACGTCGCCGCGGCACGCTATCTCACGCAGATCGGCATCTTCCCGCACTCGCCCTATGCCGGCAACGGGACGGCCGAGGACGTCAGCATCGCCGCCAATCTTGTCGTTCAGGATGGCGCCCCGGTTCTCTACGACTATCACGGCACTCTGCCGGCGCCGGACGCCGGCGAGGTTCGCGTCTTCACCACCGACCAGGGCGGCGACAGCTTCACCGGCACGTCGGCGCTGGACGTTGTGAACTTCGACACCGGCAGCGGCACCAACGTCTTCGTAGATGTCGGCAACGGATACGCGGGCTCCGACGGCTGGCCGCAGGCCACAACCTTCACCGGCATACAGAACGTCATGACCGGCAGCGGCGACGACACGATCGTCGGCAGCGGATCGAGCAACTGGCTGTCCGGCGGCGAAGGCCGCGACACCGTGGTCTACGGCGCATCGCGCGGTGAGGCCGGCGTCTGGACTACGGGCGATAGTTCCCTCGCCGTCTCGGTATACGGAGTGACCGACACGCTGGTCGGTATCGAGCGCGTCCAGTTCACGGACGGCGTGCTTCTGTTCGACCTCGACAGCGAAAATGCTTCCTTCGCCTACCGTATTTACGCGGCCGCCTATGGGCGTACACCGGACGAGGCCGGCCTGCGCTTCTGGACCGATGCGCTCGATCAGCGCGGCGGCGGCCTGCCCGACCAGGCGGACAAGGAGTTCGCCGCAAGCTTCTTCCTGACGGCGAACGAGTTTTCCGATGTGTACGGCCAGAACCCGACCAACGAGCAATATATCGACAGGCTCTACGAGAACGTGCTGCACCGCGGGGCCGACCAGGCCGGCTACGATTTCTGGCTTGGCGTGATCGACAACGGCCACGGCCGCGATGACATGCTGATCTGGTTCACCGACAGCGACGAGAATGTCGCCAATACAGCACCCGACTTCGACTATGGAATCTGGGTCCTGTAAAGAACGGACTTACCGGCCAACCCTGAGAGTGACGAAACCGCCGCGGTAAGCCGTGGCGTACATGCCAGGAACATGCCACAACCTCCGCGAGCCTCGGTCGAGCAGGCCGGAGGCCCGGGGGGCGCAGGCGGTGAAGGTCAAGATCCTGACGTTCGGCACGCGTGGCGACGTCGAGCCCTATCTCGCCTTGGCACAGGGCCTGCAAAGAGCCGGCCACGAAGTCACCATCGCAGCACCCGGCCCCTATGCCGACTGGATCCGCTCGCACGGCGTCGGCGCCTTTCCCTTGCGCATCGACATTGCCGCCTTCCTCGGGCGGCAGGACGTGTCCGGACCGGGCCATACGCGGAATCCGTTTCGACAGTACAGGTCGGTGGCGACCGGGCTTTCGCAACAGAATGCGATCGCGCTCGAGGATTTCCTGGTTGCCTGCGAGGACGCCGAGTTCATCCTGCAGACCGGGGATGCCCATGGCGGCGTCGAGATCGCCGACCGGCTCGGCATCCCCATGGCTTTCGCCTTTCCGTTTCCCTATGCGCCGACGCGCGCGTTTCCGTCCTTCCTGGCGCGGTCGCGCCTGTCGCTCGGCGGCGCCTACAATCATTGGACGCAGCGCTTTCTTCTTCGCGCCGGCTGGCGCGTCTACGGCCCTCCGCTCAATCGCTGGCGCGCGGCGCATTTCGGGCTGCCGCCGCTCGCCTCATGCCTGGACATGCTCGCTTCGCGGCGGAATTTCGCCGCGCCCACGCTGTACGAATACAGCCCGTGCGCCGTGCCCAAGCCGGCCGACTGGCTGGAGACGGACCATGTGACCGGCTACTGGTTCGCGCAACCTCCGGCGGACTGGGCCCCCGACCCTCGTATCGTCGCGTTCCTCGCCGCCGGGCCGCCCCCGGTCTATTTCGGCTTCGGCAGCATGCCGGTCCGTAATCCGGGCAAGCTCACCGACGCGGTGATCGAAGCGCTGCGCAGGACCGGCAAGCGCGGCATCCTTCTCGGCGGCAGCGGTCGCGCATTGCTGGACAAGCCGGCCGGCCCGGACGTGCTGTTCGTGGAAGGCGTGCCGCATGGCTGGCTGTTTCCGCGCATGGCCGCCGTCGTCCACCATGGCGGCGCCGGAACGACCGGCGCGGTGATGCGAGCCGGCGTGCCCGGCGTGGTGACCCCGCTGACATTCGACCAGTTTTCCTGGGCCGACCTGGTTTCCCGGCTGGGCATCGGCCTGCGCGGACCGTTTCTCGAAGGGGCGACCGCCGCCAAGCTCATCCCCGCCATCCTCAAGGCGACGAGCGATCCGGAACTGCGCGGGCGGGCGGCGGCCTTCGGCGAGACGATCCGCGCGGAGGACGGCATCGGCAACGCTGTGCGGATCATCGAGGACTATGCCGACGCCTTCGCCGCCATGCGGCGCGGAAAGGCGCTCTGACCTCAGCCTCGCGAGTCGCGCCGGGCCTGCGAGACCTTGCCGGCCTTGGAAACGCTCCCGATCTTGGCCGGCGGAACCTTCCAGCGGCGGCGCGGATTCGGCAGCGGCTTCATACCGTCCTTTGCCGTCTGCGTGGCGGCCGGACGCTCCTCGAAGTTGGCGTTTCGCATGGCCAACGCCTTGTGCGCGGCCTCGACATGGCGCGCCTTGGCTTCGAGGCGGCGCCGCCGCTCCAGTTCGGCGTTGGTCCGCTTCAAGGCCGACGCGAAGATCTGCTTGCGCTGCAGCGGCTTCTCATAGGTGCCGGGAAAACTGCCGCCGCGAGCATCACCCTTGCCGCGGCTTTCGCGCCGCTTCTGGCGGCCGAGGGTCCGTTCCTTGGAACGCAGATCGCGCAGCCTGAGCTTCAGATCACGCAGCGTTTCCCGATCCTGGTCGTAGATGAAAGGATGATGCGTGGCCCGCACGACCTCGAATTCCTCGTGGCTCAGAAGGCTTCGCTCGGAACGCGACGAAAGGGACATGATCGAACCTCTGTTGTCTCGAAGCGATCATATCCGGAAATTGCGCCCAAGGCCAAGTTTGGAGTTATCTCCGCAGCCAGACCGCAGCCGTTCAGAGTACCGGCCCCATCATGGCGACGGAATTGTTCCAAAGCTGCCGCGACCGCGACCACTTCGCCACGGATTCGCGATCCACCCGCCCCGAGCGGTCCATGTAGCGTTGCTGCCGCTCGCGCATGACCTGCGTGGCAGCGGGATCGAACAGCAGGATGTTATTCTCTGAATTGAGCTCGAAACTGCGCCGATCCATGTTGGCGGAGCCGATCAGCGTACACTCGCCGTCGACGGTGATGGATTTGGTGTGAAGCAGACCGCCGACATATTCGTGAATCTCTACGCCGGCGTCGAGCAGCACCCGGTAGTAACTGTGGCTGGCCGCGGCTACGATCCAGGAATCGTTACGCTGCGGCAGGACGAGAACGGTGCGGACGCCACGACGCGCGCTGGCGCACAGCGCCGCGAGAATCGGCTCGTCCGGCACGAAATAGGGCGTCGTCACCACCAGTTCGCGCATCGCCGTGCTCATCACGGCGACGAACATGTCGGGCATCGAGGAATAGCGCACGGCAGCACCCGTGCCGATCACCTGCGCGACGAAGCCACCAGGCATCTCGGGTATAGGACGCCGCAGCAGATCGCTCAGATCCTCGGAAATGTGGCTCATCCAGTCGCCCGCGAACAGATGCTGGTTCTGCCGCACCACCGGCCCCTCGAACCGCATCATCGCGTCGACCCAGGGCGCGTAACGCGCCTTCACGGCGAAGGCGGCGTCGGCGACGTTCTGGCTGCCGCAATAGGTGATGCGGTTGTCGATGACCACGATCTTGCGGTGGTTGCGCATGTCAATGCGGCCCTTGAAAGGTCGCAGCAGCGGGTTGCCGATCGGCAGGGCCCTCGCCAGCCTGGCGCCCGCTTTCGCCATCTCCTCCCAGTACGGACTGCGGATCAGACCGCGGGAACCAAGGTCGTCAACCATGACCCGGCACACCACACCGCGAGCCGCCGCGCGCTTCACGGCGTCGACCATGGCGAGTCCGCTGCCGTCGGTCAGCCAGATATAGAACAGCAGGTGGACGTGCTCTTGCGCGGCGTCGATATCGGCGATGATTGCCGCGATGGTCGAGGCCGAATCCGGCATCAAGGCCGCACCGTTGCCCGCCACGGCAGGGTAACCGTTGATCGAGCGCCCGAGCCGAAACGTCGAGACATATTTTTCGGGTATCGCCGCTTCCTCGTCTCCCGGCGTCAGCTGAGCCAGGGCGGGCAGGCGCCGCAACGCGGCGCGTTCGCGGGCAATGCGCTTCTGGCCGATGCTGGCGTCGCCGAACAGGACGTAGGCCAACATGCCGACGACCGGCGCTACCGCTATGACGACCACCCACGCCAGGCGGGCGGACGGCTCGCGATGCGGCCGCAATAGGGCACGGCCGATGAAGAAGAGCTGCAGGCCGCCGTGCAGGATGTAGAGAAGCCAGCCCAGAAAGACGCTCGACACCATCGGCTGCAGCCAGTTCCCAACCCGGTTCCGTGCGGTATGCACGACGGTGAGAAAGCTATGCCACATTCCTGCGCGCCCGTGCACGCCGGTCCGGGTTTTTTACAATGCCGCCGGGAGTTTGGCGGAAAGGGTACGCCGGGGCCGGCAATCAAGCGGCCCCGGCGGCAAAAACCTTCAGGCCTTCGCCGGCGTCGCGCCGGTGGCGTCGCCGTCGCTCTCGGCGTGGCGGCGCTTCCACCAGTCGCCGAGCAAAAGCAGGATCGGCGCGGCGATGAAGATCGACGAGGTCGTCGCGACGACGACGCCGAACACCATCGGAATGGCGAAATTCGCCACCGCGCTGCCGCCCCAGATCGCCATCGGCGCCATCGACAGCAGGATCGCCAGCGACGTGTAGATACACCGCGCAAACACCTGGTTGATGCTCATGTCGATCAACTCGCGCAGCGGCATCTTCTTGTAGAGCCGCAGGTTCTCGCGCATTCGGTCGTAGACCACGACCTTGTCGTTCACCGAGTAGCCGATGATGGTGAGCAGCGCGGCGATCGCGGTCAGGTTGAAGTCGAGTTGGAACAGCGCGAAGAAGCCGATCGTCTTCGTCGTGTCGAGCACGAGTGTAGCGACCGCGCCGATGGCGAAATTCCACTCGAAGCGCCACCAGATGTAGACCAGCATGGCGATCGCCGCGAGCACGACGGCGAGCACGCCGGACTGCGCCAGCTCTCCGCTGACCTTCGGCCCGACGACCTCGACGCGCTGGAACTCGACGCCGGGATCGATCTTCTGCAGCTCGGCCTTGACCGCAGTCACCGCCGCCGTCTGCGCCTCCTCGCCTCCATCCTGGCGCTGGACGCGGATCAGGATGTGGTCGCTGTCGCCGATGTTTTGCAGGGCGATCTCGCCCAGCCCGAGTTCATGCAGCCCCTCGCGCAGGAAGGCGAGGTCGGCGGGCTTCGACGTGGCGATCTCGATCTGGATGCCACCCTTGAAGTCGATGCCGTAGTTGAGGCCTGGCTTGATGAACAGGCCGATCGACGCCAGCGACAGGATCGCCGACACCGCGATACCCAGATAGCGCCCGCGCATGAAGCGGAAAGACGTTTTCTCCGGGAAGAACCGGACAAGCGGTTCGATGTGGATGGTCTTGAGCTTGCGCCGACGCACCACCTCGGTCATCAGGACGCGCACGACCGCGACGGCCGTGAACATCGAAAGCACCGTGCCGATCGCCATGGTCAGCGCAAAGCCGCGTACCGGGCCCGAGCCGAACATGAACAGCAGGCTGGTGGCGATCAGCGAGGTGACGTTGGCGTCGACGATCGTCGAATAGGCGCGCTTGAAGCCCTGGTCGAGCGCAGCGAAGGCACCCAGGCCGCGCCTGGTTTCCTCCCGGATGCGTTCGTTGATCAGGATGTTGGCATCGACG
>JAEUMA010000497.1 GCA_016793565.1 Rhizobiaceae bacterium | reverse complement strand
CTCGTCCACGCGGTAGCCGATCGACAACAGCTTGCGCTCCTGCCGCAGCAGGAACGAGAAATCCATCTGGAAGGCGAACAGGCGGGTGCGGTCGCGCAGATCGTGCAACCGGCGGCGCAGCGCCGCCAGCGACGCCTCGTCGCTGTGCGCGTCGGCGACATGCGCCTCGCAGGTCGCGTCCAGATGCACGGCCCACTCGGCGATCACCTCGCTGCGCGAACTGCCGGCCTCGGCATGGATGGCGCTGGCGAGCTTGCGTATCTCGGCTGCCAGCACCGCCAGGTTGATGGTGCGGATAGAGGCCAGCTCCGGCTGGCTTTTGACCGTCTCGACCGCCCGCCGCATGCCGGTCAGGCGGTCGCGCAGCCGCTGGCGCAGCGGCCGAAGCTGCCGGCGGTCGTCCGGCAGCTCGTCCAGGCTTTCCTCGAGAGCGCTCACGCAATCGAGGATGCCGTCGAAATCACCCTGAAGGTGAACGGACGGGGCCTCCGCCCATTCCCGGCAGGCGCCCGAAACGGCGATCAGGTGGCCGGCCAGATTGCCGCTGTCGACCGCGGAGATATAGCGGGGATAGAGCGGGTCGAGCGTCTTGGTGTCGTACCAGTTGAAGAGATGCCCGCGAAAGCGCTGCATCTTCTCCAGCGTCGTCATCGTCTCCTCGATCCGGCGCACCGCCTCCGCCAAGCCGATCCAGCCGAAGTCGCGAGCTGAGACGACCGACAGGAGGTAGACGCCGACATTGGTCGGCGAGGTTCGCGGCGCGACGACCGGATGCGGCGTTTCCTGGAAGTTGTCCGGCGGCAGCATATTGTGCTCCGCCGTCACGAAGGTCTCGAAATAGAGCCAGGTGCGGCGTGCAATCGTGCGCAACTTGACCCGGTCTGCGGGCCGGACCTCCAGCCGATCCTCGGTCTCCGCCGAACGGCTGATCAGCCAGGCAAAGGCGGGAGACGCGATCCAGAACACGGCGAAGATCAGCGCCACGTAGCTACCGGTCGAGCGCGCCGCCACAGGTATGGCCAGCCCCACCAGCGCGATGACGACCGCGCCGTACATCATCCGGTAGTAGGCCGGCAGGCTGTTTGCACCTTGCTTCTGCGCCTGCGAGGCGGTCCGCCATTCGAGCAGATGCTTGCGGCTGACGCTCATGCGGTAGATCGTGCGCGCGATCGCATCGCCCATCATCCAGGCGTTGTGCGCCATCAACACGATGCGCAAGGCGACCATGGCGCTGCCGAAGACGACGTCTCGGGCAAGCGCGGAAAAATGCCCGCGCGGGGTACCGTCGGTCGATTTGGGCAGGATCGAGTCGATGATGTTGAAGGTGGGCGCCATGAACAGCGACAGGATCAGCAGAGCCTGCCACTGGGCGGCGAGCGTGAACGGAAGGAAGGTCCATCCGGCGATCGCGGCCATCACCCAGAAAATGGGCGTCAGCGACCGGCGCAGATTGTCGACCATTTTCCAGCGCGACAGGCCCGGCACCGCCGATTTCGTATCGACGATGAAGGGCAGCAACTGCCAGTCGCCGCGCGCCCATCGATGCTGGCGCGAGGCGTCGACCGTGTAGCGCGTCGGATAGTCCTCGACCAGTTCGACGTCCGTCACCAGCGCAGAGCGCGCCAGAGCGCCCTCCAGCAGATCGTGACTGAGCACGGCGTTTTCGGGAATGCGGCCGCGCATCGCGGCCTCGAAGGCGTCGATGTGGTAGAGGCCCTTCCCGGTGAACGAGCCCGCGCCGAAAACGTCCTGGTAGAGGTCGGACACGGTGAAGACGTAGGGGTCCATGCCGCGGTTGGCGGAGAAGACCCGCTGGAAGAAGGAGGCCTCGTCGCCGGTGGTGAGCGACGGCGTCACCCGCGGCTGCAGGATCGTGTAGCCCGCGGTCACCTTCCCGGACGCCTCATCGAAGCGTGGCGCGTTGAGCGGGTGGCTGAGCTTGCCGACCAGGCGGGCGACGGCGTCGCGCGTCATACGAGTGTCGGCGTCCAGCGTCATGACGTAGACGACATCCTGCGGAAGCGGCGAATCCGGCTCGATGAAGGTGGTGTCGGCATCGCCGCGCAACAGCAGGTCGAGTTCGTGCAGCTTGCCGCGCTTGCGCTCCCAACCCATCCAGCGGCCTTCGCTCTCATTGTAGAGGCGGCGCCTGTGCAGGAGGTGGAAGCGGGGCACCCCGTCGCGCGGATAACGAGCGTTCAGCGCGGCGATCTCGGCGCGCGCGAAATTCAGGATCTCGCGATCCTGGACGGTTTCCTCCTGATCGCTGTCGGGCCAGTCGGAAAGCATGGCGAAATGCAGTTCGCCGCTCATATTGGCGAGGTAGTGGACCTCGAGGTTGCGCGCGCATTCCTCAACGTCGTCGCGCGAGCCGATCAGCGTCGGCACCACGACGAGCGTCCGCTGCGCCGCCGGCACGCCCTGCGTATAGTCGTAGCCGACGAGGCGTGTCGGCTCCAGAAAGAGCACCATGACGGCGTTGAAGAAGCCGAGCGCGCCTTCGCTGGCCGGTACCGAGAACAGCGCCAGCAAAAGGACAATCGCCGGCACCGGAACTCCCGCCAGCGCCAGAGCGCCGGCGCTCATGCCGAGCAGCAGCATGGTCAACGCGAGCACGGGCAGGACGACGCCGACCCAGCCGGTCTTCTGGTAGGCGCGGTAAAGCCGCAGGGCGAGGCTCGGCCGGTAGCCGATGGCTGCCTCGAACTCCGCGCGGCGTGACCCGACCAGCAGGAAGCCGATGTCGGAGCGATCGGGGTCATCGCCCGCCGAGGACGAAGACGCCATCAGCGTGGCGCGCTCGGCGACCTGGAACTCCGACAGGTCGGAGTATTTGGCGAGCTTCTCGATCTCGCCGCGATACTGGTCGCGCGAGGGGAAATCCAGGCGCGCGAAATCCGCCCGCTCGCGCAACAGGCCGTCGACCGGGCTGACGGTCTCGAACCAGACCGTCCAGTCGACGTCGTTGATCATCCGGAGGCCGCGGATGATGTTGCCTGTGGTGACGTTGCCGGACGACAGCGTCTGGTGCTCGCGGATGATGATCTCCTCGGCGTCGGTGCCGGAGGCCTCCAGCTCACCCTCAAGCCAGGCCAGCGCCTGCCCAGCGCTCTGCGAGCCGTCGCGCAGCCGGTATAGAAGCTGCGTCGCGAAAGTGGTGTCGCGCGCGTGCTGGCTGTATCCGGCGAGGATGCCGCCATGCAGTTCGCCGCTGGCAGCGACCACCTGGTCGGCCACCTGG
>JAEUMA010000475.1 GCA_016793565.1 Rhizobiaceae bacterium | reverse complement strand
GGCCATCGGCGGCGTCGCCATCCTGTCGCGCCGGCCTTTCGCGGAAGGCCGCGAGCCGCAATGCTTCGACCGCGGATCGATGGCTATCGCCCCCGTGGATTTTGGGGGGCAGACGGTGGAGGTCACGGCGCTGCATCTGGGATGGCCGTGGCCGTTCGGACAGAACTGGCAGGTTCGCAATGTCTCGCCGATCCTGGCCGAGCTGAACGGCCCCGCCCTTCTCGCCGGCGACTTCAACGCCACGCCGTGGAGCCAGACTGCGCATGCCGTCGCCGCCGCCGGCGGCCTCGCGCCGCTGCCGGTCCCCGGCGCGACCTGGCTCTATCACCGTCTGCCGCAATGGCTGCATTTCACCGGCCTGCCGATCGACCAGGTCATGGCCAAGGGCGAGATCGACATTCACGCGGTGCGCACGCTCGATCCCGTCGGGTCGGACCACCTTCCGGTGTTGGTGGAGTTCTCTCTGCCGCCGAAACCCGCCGAGGACGAGCCGCAGGCGACGACGGCGTTCCTTCGCTGAACACGCTCAGGGCTTTGCAAGCGCGGCGACCAGTTTTTCGACGGGTCCGCCGTCCCTATGCTCGCGCTCGTCGAAGGCCAGCTGCTGCGCCTCGTAGCGCTGGTAGATCGCCGATACGCGCCGGCGCACCTCGCCATTGGCTGTGCGGCAGCCGGCGTCGGCCGGGCCCGAGACGCCTTCGGCCACCTTCTGTGCCTCTGTCACCATGCGAACCGCAAGGCGGCCGTGCGTTTCCTCGTGCTTGCGCACGCCCTTCATGAACTGCGCCCAGCGCTTGCGCAGCGAAGCATCGGCGGCGGGGTCGAGCTTGGGATAGGTGTAGTCGATGCTGAGCGTGGCGTCAGCCTGCTGCACCCGGCATTCCGTCGCCGACTTTCGCCAAGTGATGTCCCAGGACACAGAATACTTCGTCTGCGCGATCGCCCGCGTCAGGAAACCGTGGCGTGGGCCGTGCTTGTTCATCTGGTCGACAAGGTCCTCGCCGGTCTTGCCGCGCACCGGATAGACCTTTACCGCCGAGCGCACCTTGATCTCCGCCCGAGCCGGAAACGGATACGCTACCGCGCCGGCAAGTGCAGCGGTCAAGATCAGAGCAGGCAGCGGCAACCGCATTCGAAAACCATCCGTGACGCCGGCAATGCAGCACAGGGCGTGTGGCGTTTCAATGACCGCCGCATCGGCTTCGCTCTTTCGCCGGCCTGCCAGGCCCTGCGGCGCTACATATTCTGATAGACCGGGCCTTCGCCGCCCTGCGGCGTCACCCAGTTAATGTTCTGGTTCGGATCCTTGATGTCGCAGGTCTTGCAGTGCACGCAGTTCTGCGCGTTGATGACGAAGCGAACGTCCTTTGCCGTCGGATCGGCCGCGGAGTTGCCGTCCGCATCGACCCATTCATAGACGCCAGCCGGGCAATACCGGGTCGAAGGTCCGGCATAGACGTCGTGCTCTGAGCGCTTCTGCAGATCCATATCGCGAACCTGCAGATGGATGGGCTGATCCTCTTCGTGATTGGTGTTCGACAGGAAGACCGAGGACAAGCGGTCGAAGGTCAGCACACCGTCCGGCTTCTGGTACTCGATCTTGCGGTGGCTCGCGGCCGGCTCCAGCGAAGCGGCGTCGGTCTTGCCATGCGCCAACGTGCCGAAGGGCGACACGCCGAATAGCGTGTTCAACCACATGTCGAGGCCGCCCAGACCGACGCCGATCACGGTGCCGAAGTGGCTCCACAGCGGCTTGACGTTGCGCACGCGCTTGAGATCCTTGCCGATCGCGCTGGAGCGCCAGGCATTCTCGTACTCGATCGGCTCGTCATTGGCGCGACCCGCCGCGATCGCCGCCTGGATATGCTCGGCCGCCAGCATGCCCGACAGCACGGCGTTGTGGGAGCCCTTGATACGCGGCACGTTGACGAAGCCGGCGGCGCAGCCGATCAGTGCACCGCCCGGGAACGACAGCTTCGGCACCGACTGCCAGCCGCCCTCCGTGATGGCGCGGGCGCCGTAGCCCAAGCGCTTGCCACCCTCGAAAGTGCCACGGATGGCCGGGTGCGTCTTGAAGCGCTGGAACTCCTCGAAGGGGGACAGATAGGGGTTCTTGTAATTGAGGTGCACCACGAAGCCGACGGCGACCGTGTTGTCTTCGAGATGGTAGAGGAACGACCCGCCGCCGGTCTTCATGTCGAGCGGCCAGCCGAAGGAGTGCTGCACGAGGCCCGGCCGATGATTCTCGGGCTTCACCTGCCACAATTCCTTGAGCCCGATGCCGAACTTGCCGGGCTCGCGGCCGGCGCCGAGGCCGAACTTGCCGATCAGCTTCTTGGCGAGCGATCCGCGCGCGCCCTCGCCGATCAGCACATACTTGCCGAGCAGCGCCATACCCGGTGTGAAGCCAGGACCATGGCTGCCGTCTCGCTCCACGCCCATGTCACCCGTGACGACGCCCTTCACCGCGCCGCCCTCGCCGTAGATGAGGTCGGCCGCTGCGAAGCCGGGATAGATTTCAACGCCCAACGCCTCCGCCTTGGTGGCCAGCCAGCGGCAGACATTGCCCAGCGAGACGATGTAGTTGCCGTGGTTGTTCATCAGCGGCGGCATGAGGATGTTGGGCAGCCGCACCGAGCCGGCCGGCCCGAGCACCAGGAAATGATCGTCCGTCACCGGGGTGCGGAACGGATGGTCGGCATCCTCCCGCCAGTCGGGCAGCAGGCGGTCTATGCCGATCGGGTCGACCACGGCGCCGGACAGGATGTGCGCGCCGACCTCGCCGCCTTTCTCCAGAACGACCACGGACAGGTCGGGATCAAGCTGCTTGAGCCGGATCGCCGCGGCCAGGCCGGCGGGACCCGCGCCGACGACGACCACGTCGAATTCCATGCTCTCGCGTTCGATTTCACTCATCTCGTTCTCCCGACTGGCTGCGCTGGCCGGCTGCGGCTGGTTTGGGTGCTTAGACTATCGACCGCGCATGGGAAACCGGTCAAGGCGACGCATTTCGCATAGCCAGCGACGCAATGCCGGGCGGCGCGCCGCCGCCCGCGTCGATTTGGGGTGTAAGCCGGCGCAAAGTCGGCCATAGTCAGCGCATGCGCCCTGCTGCCGTCGCCTGCGCGAAGGAACCCCCTGGCCGCCTCCGGAGGGTGTTGGGATTGGCGTTGTGCCTGTTCTGCGCCAACCTCTTGCCGGCAGCAGCTCAGGACGCGGCACAAGAGCCACCCAACGTGCTGCAGGCCGGAGCCTATTCCTTTTCGGACGAACTCGGCGGCTTCCGGCTCTTGTCGGCCAGCGGGCGCGGCAATGGCGACGATCCCTTCGTGCTCGTGCAAGAACTGGAATCGGCGAGCCCGGTGACTTTGGTGATCCGGGCAACAAAGCCCATCCGGCCCTTCGACAACAGCGGCCTGTTCGCCAGCGGCTTCCTCGCCATGCGCCTGGAAGTGCTCAACAACAGCGGCCTGCCATGGGTCGAGTTCGGATTCGAGCTGCAGGAAAGGCTGGGCGAGCCCAGCATCTTCAGCGACGGCCTGTCGTTCGACCAGCGCAAATCCGAGAGCCGCGGCACGTCATCCGACCGCTTCGCAACGTTCAGCCGCAACTTCGAGCCCTACGACCGGCTGCTTTTCCGCGAAGGCCATGTCGACGCCGGGCAGACCGTGAACTTCCGCTTCCTGATCACCGATTTCACGCCCCGCTGGCAGTTCTTCCTGGTGCTCGACCCGCGCATCCCGGCTTCGTAGGCTTGCAAAGCGGTAACGCGGTGCGCAAAGGTGCCGCCATGCCTCCCATCGCCCCGGACATGCGAGCGCGACTGCGCGACCTGCTCGAATTCTACGCCTCGGCCGGCGTCGACGAAGCCCTGCTCGAGCAGCCCGTCGACCGTTTCGCGGCCCGGCCGGAGACGAAGCCGGCCCGTTCGGCCCCCGCTGCGCCACCTGCGGCGGCGAATAGCGGCATTGCAGCACCGCGCCAGGAGGAAGCGCCGCGCTTCGCCGCCCCGCAGGGAAGCGCCGCCATCCCCGACGAAGCACAGGCCAATCGCGCCCGCGAACTGGCCGCAGCAGCGACAAGTCTGGACGAGCTGAGGGAAATCCTGGCCGGGTTCGACGGCTGCAACCTCAAGCTTACCGCGAAGAACATGGTCTTCAGCGACGGCAACCCGGCAGGACCGCTGATGCTGGTCGGCGAAGCACCGGGGCGCGACGAGGATCTGGAGGGCCTGCCCTTCGTCGGCCGCTCAGGCCAGTTGCTCGACCGCATCCTGGCCGCAATCGGCCTCGACCGCACGGCAGCCTATATCGCCAACGTCGTGCCTTGGCGGCCGCCCGGAAACCGCACGCCGACACCGCTCGAGACCGAGATATGCCGCCCGTTCATCGAACGGCAGATCGAGCTCGCCAGTCCCCGCGTGCTGGTGGCCCTCGGCGGCCCCTCCGCCAAGCTGCTTCTGAACACTACCGACGGCATCCTGCGCCTGCGCGGAAACTGGCGCATGCATGTCACGCGCTCGGGCAAGTCGATCCCGACGATGCCAACGCTGCATCCGGCCTATCTGTTGCGCAACCCGGCGCACAAGAAGCTCGCCTGGCGCGACTTTCTGGAGGTCAGGGCGCGGCTGAAGACGTTGGCTGGCGACCCTCACTGAGGAGCGGCTGCCCGTTTCGCCTCGGCTCGCCGGATACCCAGCTGCCGCTCGCGCCAGACGATGAAGATGCCGGCGCCGATCACAATGGCGCTGCCGACCAGCGTGTGCATGGTTGGCAGTTCGGCGAATGCGAAGTAGCCGACGGCAATCGCCACGATCATCGAGACATATTCGAAGGGAGCGACCGTCGACGCCTCCGCATAGCGGTAGGCCTGCGTCATCAGGATCTGGGCCACGCCTCCGCAAACACCTGCCCCGATGAGAAAGGCCGCCTGGGCCAGCGTCAGGCGCTCCCAGCCGAACGGGATGGTCAGCAGGCCCACGACGGTCGCAGTCATCGAGAACCAGAGCACGATGGTGTGCGTACGCTCGACCTGTACAAGACGGCGCACCAGGAGCATGGCGATCGCGGAGATGGCGGCCGCAGCCAGAACCGCTATGACACCCAGCAGTTCATCGTTGTCCAGTCCGCCGGGCGAATCCAGAAGCGTCAGCTTCGGCCATGAGATGATCGCCACGCCGAGCAGGCCCACGACCACCGCGCTCCAGCGGTGGATGCGGATCGTCTCGCCGAGGAAGATCACGCTGAAGATCAGCACGAACAGCGGCTGGGCATAGTTCAGCGCAATCGCCTCCGGCAGCGGCAGCCGCGTCAGCGCGAAGAAGCCGAGGCCCATAGAGCAGACGCCAACCAGCCCGCGCGCCATATGGCTCCAGGGATGGCGGGTGCGGAAGCCGCTCAGCGCCTCGCCTCGGAAGGCAAGGAAGATCATGATGGTGACGCCGGCGAAGAAGGACCGGAAAAAGACGATCTCCCCCGCCGGCAATCGCCCCGCCGCCTTGATCAGCGAAGACATGCCGACGAAGGCGACCACCGAGACGACCTTGAGGGCAATGCCCCGCAGCGGGTTGTGCGACGGAAGCGATCCGCGCGCGGTCACGCCTTCCCGGATGCCTGGAT
>JAEUMA010000434.1 GCA_016793565.1 Rhizobiaceae bacterium | reverse complement strand
GGTCGATGGCGTTCACCTTCGGCTTGTTGAGCTTGACCTCCAGCACACGGCCACGCTGGCTGACTTCGACAAACGACATTTTGGGCCTCAGCGGAAAGCGGGAATGACGTGTTGGCAGAAGAGCTCCAGCGAACGCTTCTGGTCGGCGAGGCCGTAGCCCATCGACGCGTAGTAGATGAACTCGTCGACCCCCAGCGCCTCATAGGGCTTCAGCTTCTCGATCACCTCGTCCGGCGTGCCGAACATGAGGTTGGTCGAGAGCATGTGGGGATCGTACTCCGCACGGTTACCGAGCTGACTGAACTCGATCTCCTTGGGAAAGCCGTTCGTCACGTTGCCAAGGTTCTTGAACAGGTTCTCGAACTGCGACAGCTGGCGCTGCGCTGCCCGAACCGGCTTCATCCATTCGTCCTTGCGGTCGTAGACCGCCGTATGCCGCATCATCGCCATGACGGGACGCTTCTTGCCGGGATTCGCGGCCATGGCGTCGTCGAGCCGCTGCATGTAGGTCCGTGCCTCGCCCATGTCCCGTGTCAGCGGCCAGGACATGATGTTGCACCCCTGCTCGACGGCATAGTCGTAGGTCACGGGCGCTCGTGCAGCCACCCACACAGGCACTGCCGCCTGAACAGGCTTGGGCACCGAGGTGGCTACCGGGAAGGACCAGAAGCGGCCCTTGTGCTCGTAGTCGCCCTGCCAAAGCGCGCGCACGCATGGCAGCATCTCCTGCATGTACTGCCAGGCGTCGGTCTGCTTCAGACCGGGGGCCATGCGATCGAACTCGCGCTGATACGCACCGGAGCCGATGCCGAACTCCAGCCGCCCGCCGGATAGAAGGTCAACGAAGGCGGCCTCGCCCGCGAGCTTGATGGGATGCCAGTACGCAGCCACCGCGACGGCTGTGCCGAGACGGATCGTGGAGGTGTTTTCCGCCCACCAGGTCAGGATCGAAAACGGGTTCGGCGCGATCGTCATTTCCAGCGCATGGTGCTCGGCCGCCCAGGCTATGGTGAACCCGCCCGCCTCGGCGATCTGGACCATTTCCAGCGTGTGGCGCATCACGTCACGCATGTCGAGCGAAGCGTCCATCCGCTCCAGATTGATCGCCAACTGAAATTTCATTCCGGCCCTCCTGGTATACAAACCGAGGCCAATGTTGGCGGCAAGCTTGCCGATTTTCGTCGTAAATTCGCCGCAGATTTCGTAAAATCGCCAACCCCTCTAAAATGTTGGGTACGGCTTACGCTTGGGCAAACAAGCCGAAGCGCCGGGCGGAGACTTCCTCCCGGCGCTTCGACAAAGGCATGATCCGGCTTTTCCCGCCCCTCAGCGCATGACGAACGGATTGCTCATCGGTTCTGACGACGTGTTGACCCAGACCGTCTTCGGGCGCGTGTAGTCCCAAAGCGCCGCAAACCCACTCTCGCGCCCGAAGCCAGACCCCTTGACGCCGCCGAATTCGGCGATCGGCGAAACCGCGCGATATGTGTTGATCCAAACGATCCCTGAGCGGATGGCGCGCGCCATGCGCATCTGGCGCGCACCGTCGCGGGTGAAAATCCCAGCCGCCAGACCATGTTTGCTGTCGTTGGCCAGTCGCACCACTTCGTCCTCCGTCTTGAAGCGCAAGACGGAAAGGACGGGGCCGAAAAGTTCGGTATCGACGATGGTCAGCGACTGCGACGGACAGTCGAGGACCGTCGGCTCGTAGTAGGTGCCTTTGAGACCCGCCGGCTGGCGCCCACCGACAAGAACCTTTGCACCCTCCTGCTGCGCGAGCGCGACCTGCCGCTCGATATGGGCGAGTTGGCCTGGCGTGCAGAGCGGCCCCATCTGCGTTTCCTCCAGCAGCGGGTCGCCGATACGAATGCTTTTAGCGAGCGATACCATCTTCTGGAGGAACTGGTCCGCGATGGCCTC
>JAEUMA010000409.1 GCA_016793565.1 Rhizobiaceae bacterium | reverse complement strand
CATGATCTTCACGATGTCGTAGGCGCGCGCGATGTCGAGTGAGCGGATCGTCATGGCGATGTAGGCGAACGGCATGATGAACGGCCACGTCACATAGCGGAACGTCTGCCACGGCGTGCAGCCGTCGACGCGCGCTGCCTCGATCGGCTCGCGCGGCATCGCCATCAGTCCGGCCAGGATGAAGATGGCGAACACCGCAGTGGACGACCACACTTCCGCGACGAGGATGGAGATGAAGGCGAGACGGCCGTCGATCAGCCAGGGGATGGCCTGGTCGGTCAGCCCCAGCGCCTGCAGGGCGTTGTTCACCAGGCCGATATTGTCGTTGAACATGAACTTGAACTGGAAGCCGACCAGGATAGGCGAGAACATCATGGGAAACATCATGATGGTGCGCAGCGCCCGCTGGCCGCGCGAGGTGCGCTCCACCAGCAGCGCCAGCCCAAGGCCGAGCAGCATTTCCAGGTTGAGCGCGACGGTGAGCAGCAGCACCGTGCGGCCGAACGCCGCCCAGAATTCGGGATCGGCGAGCAAGTTGGCGTAGTTGCGGAAGCCGATGAACACCCAGAAGGTCTCGGGCTTCGTCAGCCGGAAAGGCGTGAAGCTCGACCACAGCGACAAAAGCAGCGGCACCACCACCACCGCGGCCAGCACGACGAACGCCGGCAGCAGCAGAAGGAACGGTGCGGATGGTCTCCAGCCCTTCATCGTATTCCTTGCTTGGCGGCGGGTGATGTACGCTCGCGGTCATGGCGCGGCCGGCCATGCGGCGACGCGCCGGCGCGGATGGCCATCCTGGCGGCCGGCGTGCCGCCGCCCCTCCCCAACGGAAAGGGCGACGGCCTATGCCGATCAGAGCTCGCCGGCGTCCTGGAGGATCTGCGTCGCCTTGGCGGCGGCGTCGTCCAGCGCCTGCTTGGAGGTCTTGTCGCCGAGGATGGCGGCCTGCAGCTCCGGATAGACGGCGTTGGAGATCTCGATCCAGGACGGCGTCTGCGGCACGGCGAAAGCGTGCTGCGCGGCTTCCTGGAAGGCCTTCAGAACCTCCGTCTTGTAGGCGTCGCCCTGCGCCTGCTGGATATCCCATTCCCACACCGCGGTGCGGGTCGGCAGCGGGCCGGCCGCGGCTTCCAGCTTCTGGCTGTCCTCGTTGGTCAGCCACCAGACGAGCGAGGCGGCCGCCTCCTTGTTGGCGCAGCTCTCGGTGACCGAGAAGCCGTGGTGCCCGGACCAGCCGGTGCGCTTGCCGGACGAACCCATCGGCTGCACCTTCACGCCGACATTGCCGGCGACCTTGGATGACTTGGGATCGTTGAAGAAGCCAGCCCAACCCGGCCAGTCGAGGTTGATCGCCACGGTACCAGAAGCGAAGCCCTGGCCGAGGTCGTCCCAAAGGTAGTTGGTGGTGCCGGCTGGCACGGCCTTTGCCTTGTAGAGGTTGACGAACCAGTCGAGCGCGCGGACGCCCGCCTCGGAATTGAAGACCGGCTTCTTGTCCTTATCGAGATATTCGCCGCCCTCGGCGATGACCATCTCGTAGAACCGGCCGTTGATGGCCTCTTCCTTGCCGGCGAACTGGGTGCCGAAGAAGTCCGGCGGCGCCGCGAAGAATTCCGCCTGGCGCGTCACCTCTTCCCAGGTGTCAGGCGGCACGAGGTCGATGCCGTACTTCTCCTTGTAGGCCGCCTTCTTGGCCTCGTCGGCGTAGAGGCTTTTCTGGAAATACAGCGCCGACACGTCGAACTGGGCGCGCGGCAGCATCACCAACTTGCCATCGATGGTCGAGGCAGAAATGTTGGCCGGAACGAAGGCGTCGATCTCCGACTTCGGCAGCAGTGCCGAAAGGTCTGTGTAGATGCCGGGATACTGCGGCGCGAAGGACGAGTGGTTGGAGCCGACGCACCAGGTGATGGTACCGGTGGCGAT
>JAEUMA010000380.1 GCA_016793565.1 Rhizobiaceae bacterium | reverse complement strand
ATCGCCACGCCGAAATCCGCCATGCGGTCCGCCAGCTCCGTGACCTTGCGCCCGTAGGCGCTCCATTCGTGCTCCCCGAGAATGGGACGCTGGGAAATTGGCGCGAATATAGCGCCGTGACGGCCGCGCGACGTATCGGCGTAGACCACGTGCCGGGCGCCCAGATCGCGCAGCAGCGTCAGGTGCGGTTCGATCGCGGCGAATTCCTCGTCCACGCTTCGGTCGAGAATACGGCCGTCATACCAGCCCGACACGAGTTCCAGCCGGTAGGTTTTCAGGATGGGGCCGAGTTCCGCGGCCGCGCGGGGAAACTTGCCGCCGAGTTCCGTTCCCCTGTAGCCGGCCCTTGCCGTCTCCAGGAGGCAGGTTTCCAGCGGGGTGTCACCGCCCAGTTCTGGAACGTCGTCGTTCGTCCATGTAATGGGATTGATGCCGATACTGACGCTCACGTCGCAGCCCTTTCGTAGCTCTCCGGGCTGGAAACGCGCCGGCCCGTTGCACTGGAATCGAGGATGGCGTCGCAGATGCGGCTGATGCGCGCCGCGTCGCCGAGATGCGGGGCGACCGGCTGTCCCGCCGCGATCCCTTCCAGGAATGCGCGCAGTTCGATGGTTTTCAGGTCATTGAAGCCAAGCTGATGCCCCGGAGCAGGCAAGAATCCGGCATAGTCGGGATGGCTCGCATTGGCCAGAATGGTGCGGAAGCCCTGGCCGTCGACCGGCTGACCCGCTTCGTACAGCCTCAGCTCGTTCATCCGCTCGCCGTCGAACACCAGCGTCCCGCCTTCGCAGACGATCTCGAACGAAACGTCCATCTTGCGGCCGAGCGCGACCCGGCTGGTTTCGATCGAACCCACCGCGCCGCTTTCAAAGCGGATCAGGGCGCAGGCGTAGTCCTCGTTTTCCACCGCTTTCAATCTGCCGTCGGAGGGCCTCTGCGCATGCAACGTGGAGACGTTGCCCGTCAGTTCCGCGATGGGACCGCACAGAACCCGCAGGATGGCGATGATGTGATAGCCGAGATCGCCCAGAGCGCCGTAGCGGCCGGCAGTTGCCGCCGACAGCCGCCAATTGTGGGGGGCAGCCGGGTCGGCCAGGTAGTCCTCCGAATGGCGCCCCCTTGCATGCAGGACGCGGCCAAGCTTCCCGCTTTGGATCAGGCCTTGGGCATAGCGCACCAGCGGCAGCCGCGTATAGGTGAAGCCCACGGCATGGACCACACCCGCCTCGCTCGCGAGTTCGGCGAGCTTACCGGCCTCGTCCGCCGAAAGCCCGACCGGCTTCTCGCACAGAACCGGCTTCTTTTGCGCGATGGCGCGCTGGACGATCGGGCTGTGCAGGTTGCTAGGGACGGCCACGATGACGGCGTCGGCACGGTCCACGGCTTCTTGCCAGTCACCCGTCGCATGCTCGAAGTTCAGCATTCGGGCAGCCTGCTGCGCTCTCTCGGCGGTGTTTTCAGCCAGGATGAAGGCTCGCGCCTTGACCGGACAGTCGGGAAAGACGTGGTTCACGGCATGAATTGCCAGAGCATGGGACCGGCCGATAAAGCCGGCGCCCACCAGCGCTACATTCACTTTCATCTGCAGACGTTCCCCAACACTGATGCCCCGATCGATCCGTAGCGTCGACCCAAGTTTCCAGCAAAGAGGTCCTGCAGACAGGTCCATTTGTTGCGAATTTCATGGGGCCATTGGGATTGGCCGTTCAAAGGCCTTGGCGTGCAAGCTTGCCTGCGGTGGGCCTCGTATCGCCGGTGAATTGCCTGCAGACGCCGGTCTTCCGCCAGGCGTGCGGAATGTCGCCTCGGCCGGCGGCCGGGTACGGAACGCGTCGGCCTTGACCGATCGCCTCGATGCCGGATCGCCGCTACTTCTGCGGCGGTACCAGTGCCACGCACGCCTCGGTCGTGAGCAGGCGGAAGGTGAACGTTTCCTGGAAATAAAGCTCGACCGTCGCGGCGGTGTGGCTGGCATAGCCGATCGAGATGTCCTGGCCGATGTCCAGCTCGAAATCGCCGCCACGCGTCGTCAGCACGAGCCCACCCGTGATCGCTGGGGCCCAGATGATGCCACCGTCGACGATGCGCTCGATATGTTGAAACACCGGAAAGCCGTCATCGCTGCCGCCGCTGACCGCGGTATAGGCATCGCCGCCGAGCACAAGCGCGTAGGGCCCGTTGCAACCGGCCATGCGCAACTGGCTGACCGCCCGCGCGACGGCGTCCGAGTAGCCCTTGACGCTCGGCGGAAGCAGGACGGACGTGTTGCTGCTGCCTTGGCGGATACCTTGGATGCCGGCAGCCGCATAGCCGTCGAAGACCGCCCGGTCCTCGGCGAACGCGATCTTGCGTGCCGCTTCTTTCAGGGGCAGCCAGTCCGAGTCCGCCGAGCCTCGCTCGACGTCGTCGATCTCCTGCCGGGACAGTTCGAACGGGACGCGGATCTCGACCAGCGGCTTGACCTCACGCTGCGCCGCCTGGACGCCTTCCGCCGGGGACTCGATGCCACGTTGATGGCCGGTGCCGACGGCTGCGAAGGCCGCGCCTTTCGCCTGCGGCACGTCCACGACGCGTCGCGCAGACAGATAGCGCTTCAGCGTACGGCTTGCCTCCTCTTCGATCTGTGTCCAGGCAGCATCGGAAATGGGAGCGAGATGCCGGTGAAGATTGTTCATTGTGCTGCCTCGTCCTTGAGTGAGCCTATGCCCAGCGAACCGTGAGTTGTGCTCTTCGCGGCCGGTGCGGTTTTCGCCTCCGTCGACGCCGCGACTTCGCCGGCCGCATCAGGCGGCGGCTGATTGGCATCGACACCGTCGAGGAAGCTCGCGGCCGGCACGAAGAACAGCGTGCCCGTCACCGCGCGGCTGAAATCCAGCAGGCGGTCGTAGGTCCCGGGAGGATTGCCGATGAACATGTTCTCCAGCATCCGCTCGATCCGCTCCGGCGAGCGCGCATAGCCGATGAAGTAGGTGCCGAACTCGCCTTTGCCGACCTCGCCGAACGGCATGTTGTCGCGTAGGATCTGAAGCGGCTCGCCGTCTTCCTCTATGGAAGTAAGCACATTGTGCGCGTAAGGTTTCTTCAGTGCGTCCGGCTGTTCGATGTCCGAGAGCTTGTGGCGGCCGACGATGTTTTCCTGCTCCTCGACCGGCACCTTGTTCCAGCGCTCGAGGTCATGGAGATATTTTTGCACGATCACGTAGCTGCCGCCCGCGAAGTCGGGGTCCTCGTCGCCGATCAGGGTCGCTGCGAGCGCGGCCTGGTCGACGGGGTTCTCCGTCCCGTCGACAAAGCCGAGCAGGTCGCGGTCGTCGAAGAACTTGAAGCCGTGCACCTCGTCGACGGCCGACACGGCGCCGGACAGGCGTGACATGATGTGCGTCGCCAATTCGAAGCAGAGGTCCATGCTGGCGGCACGTATGTGGAACAGGATGTCTCCCGGCGTCGATACCGCGCGGTGCACGCCATTGATTTCGCGGAACGGATGCAGGTGCTTTGGCGCGGCTTGTCCGAACAGGCGGTCCCATGCATGCGAGCCGAAGCCCATGATGCAGGACAATTGGCCGTTGAGATTGCGGAAGCCCACGCCCCGCAGCAGGCTCGACATGTCGCCGCACAGACTCCGGACCGCGCGCTCCGGGGACGCTCCGGGATTGATCGTGACCACAAGGAAAATCGCCGCTCGGGTCAGCCTGCTGGCGACCGACTGGGAGACGGGGGGAGGCAGACTGGCGATCATGAAGGCCTGGAACGCTTCGCTAGATGACAGAGCCAGAATGGCATACGACCCTCGCCGATCCAAGCGCCTGCTCGGGGACGAAATGCGTGCTCACTCCTGATCGTACCCCGTCATCTCGAGATAACCCTTGCCTGGATGGGTCCCCGTTACCCGAACCGGGCCTTCCCAATAGGGAATGCCGAGATCCATCCAGGCCTGGGTGTTGAGCGCGCCGACGGTGACGTCGAGCCCGCGTTCCCCGAGGGTCAGCCTCCACTGCGTCGGCACGTCGCGTCCGCGTACGTTGCTGGTCTCCAGCGGGGTCGCCGCGAGCTTGCCGTCGCCGTAGGGGGTCGCCGAGCCATCGGCGGCGATCCAGGTTGCCGACGTGAAACCGCCGCCGGCGTTGTCGCGAAGGCGAAATCCCATCAGCTTCTCGCCGGTGTCGAAGGAAAGCGAGAACCAGTCCCATCCGGCCTGGTCCTTTGCCAGGGGCTGCGACGACCATTCGCGATCGACCCAGGCGCTCCCGCGCACCGGGACTTCGCCTCCGGGAAGCTCGATGGTGCCCTCGACCGCGAAGAAAGGCTGGGAATAGTAGTAGCTCGCCTGGCCGTTCGCCGACTTCACCGAGTAGCCCTTGTCGCCATGAAGCACGAGCGGGCCTTTCGCGACCATGGCGACGTCGTAGGCGAAGTTCTTGCCGGTCGCCTTGAGGCTCATCCTGTCGAAACTGTCGCCCTGCATGTGCCAGTCGTCGATCCAGGCCGAAAACGGCTCGGCTGTCACCCCCGCCTGGCCGATGCCGCCACGCGCGAAACGCTCCGTGGCGAGGTGGGTGGTGGCGCTTGTCACCGCGGCATGACCCAACCAGACCTGCGGACTTTGCCAGCCCTCGGCCTCGCCCGGCGCCAGTGCCGAGCGGAACAGCGTCCATTGCAGGCCATACTCCGCCCCATCGGGTCCCGTGAGATTGGCGGTCACGTACCACCATTCGATCCGGTAGTTCGGATGCGCCCCGTGATCCCGGGGGAATACGAACTCCCTGCCGCGTTCGGGCACGGCAAACCCCTGCGCGTCGGTGCCGAGCCCGGCAAAACCCTGGCCGAACGCCTGACCGACACCCAGCAGCATCAGGACGAAGGCCCTAACGCTCATTGGCGAAAATCCTCAGCAAGGAAGCGGGCTCCATTCGCGCAAGGCGCCAGGCCGGCCAGAAGGCCGCCAACAGCGCGGCGGCGAGGGCAAAGAGCATCAGGCGGGCGTATTCGGCCGGAAACAGATACATCGGCAGGCGCCAGCCGAACGCCTCGACATTGACGATGGCGAGCAGGACCCAGGCAAGCGCCAGCCCCAGGGGCACGGCCAGCAACGCGGTGACCGCGGCCAGCAGGACGGTGCGCAGCACTTCCTGGCCGGCAAGCCGCCGCTGCGTCGTGCCGATGGCCCAAACGGGGGCCATCTGCGGCAGCCGCATGGCCGCCAGCGTCAGAAGGCTCATCAGGATGGCGAACGCGGCCACCGCCAGGGTCAGCACGTTCAGCGCGCCCGTCACGGAGAAGGTGCGCTCGAACACCGCCAGTGAGAATGCCTTCAGCGCGGCCTGGTCGACGATGCTCGTCTCGGGCACGTCGAGCGTCTCCGTCAGCTCTCGCCGCAGACCCTGCGGATCGCCGGTGCGCAGCCCATAACGCGTCGGCTTGACCTGCGGGAAGCTCTGGCGGAACAGCGTCTCGCCGATGATCGCCTGGCCGATCGGGTTGCCGTAGTCCCCGACGACGCCGGCGACCGGCAGCGACGGTCCCGTGCCAAGCGCGAGCACATCCCCGAGGCTCAACTGCGCACGCCGCGACAGCTGCTCGTTGATGATCACGGCCCTGCCTTGCGCCACCTCGTCCCATACGTCGCGTTCCGCATCGAGGAAGCGCCAGTTCTTCCGGTACGTATCGCCGACGCGCGCGCCGAAGATCTGCGCCGGCATGCCGGCGAGCGTGGCGTCGACGCGCAGGACGGGCAGCACGGCGTCGGCCCTGGCTTCCAGGAAGCGCTCCAGTCCTGGCCGGTCCGCAACCGCTTCGGCGTCGACGTAAAGCTCCGCCGAAAGGCGCTGGTCGAGGAAATCGACGAAGGTCAGGCGGAAGCTGGACACCATGGTCGAGACGCCGACATTTGCCGCCATCGCCAGCAGCAGCGCCATCAGGGCGAGCCCGAGGCCAGGCAGTTGCTGGCGCGTATCGGCCCAGAACCATTGGGTCATGGGCCCCCGTGCAAGGCCCGCGCCTAGGCGCAGGATTGCCGAGAGGGATGCGGGCAACGCAAGTGCTGCACCCAAAAGCAGAGCCGCGAGGAGTGCGAAGCCGGCGGCCAGTCCGGTTCCCGCCATTGCCAGTAAGGCCGCCGCGCCCAGTAGCAGAACCGCGATGGTGGCCTGCAGTCCTCGCGTGCGGGTCGAGACCATGGCCCAGGCGCGTCCGCCGGCGCTGCTGAGGATCGGCATTCGCGCCAGCCGCCAGAACGCGCCGGCGGCGGCGAGAAGCGCACCGCCCAGAGCCATCGCCATCCCAGCGAGCCACCAGGACGGACGGACATGCAGCGTACCTGCGACATCGACGCCGTAGAGGCCGCGCAAGGTTGCAGCGACGTCCGGCAGCAGCAATGCCGCGATCAGGTAGCCGAGCACGATGCCGAGCGTTCCGGCGAGAATTGCCAGCGTGATGAGCTCCAGAAGCATCAGGATGACCAGACGGCGCAGGGGCACGCCCAGCGCCCGTAGGGTGCGGACCATGCCGCGCCGCTGTTCGAAGGCAAGGCCGATGGTGCCGTGGACGATGAAGATGCCGACGGCGAAGCTGAGGAAGCCGAATGCGGTGAGGTTGAGATGAAAACTGTCGGTGAGGCGGCCCATGTTCGCGGTCGCCTCTGCGTGCTGGAGCATGAGGTCGGGCGCAACCTCGGCCAGCGGCGGCTGCCTCAAGGGCTGGTCGGGGAGGACGATCAGGCGGTTGATGCGCCCCTCCCGGGCAAGCAGTCTCTGGACTGTGCCGATGTCGGCGATCGCCGTGCCGGGTGCGACCGAAGGGTCGATCAGAACCGGATTGGGCAGGTTCGTAGTCAGAAGAGCGGCGGTTTCTGCGCTGGCGACGAGCGTTTCAGTGCGCAGGAAATCGTCGAGGTCGGCGCGCGCCAATGCGGTGCGCGCGGCCGATCCGGGCGGCACCGTCAGCGGCTCGACACCGACGAGCCGCACGCTGGTGCCGCCAATGCGTAGCCGTCCCTCCACCACCGGGCTCACCAGCCAGCCGCTGCGGCGTAGCACGACGAAACGCTCCTGCGCCATCGAATCGCCGTCGCGCGGCAGAAGCTGATCGAACCGGCCTTCCGCCAGCGTCGCCGCCGCCGCGTCGTAGCTCGCGCGCGCTTCCGCGTTGATCGCCTGCACGCCCGACCACAATGCGGTGGCCAGCGCAAGGCCGACGACAAGCGTCATCAGCTGCAGCCGGTTGCGCCGCCAGTGCGACGCCAGCGCAAGAATCACCGCGCCCGTCATGCGAGGCGGCCCAGATTGAGATGCACCCGCCGGCCAAGCCGCGCCGCGAGGCGCGGGGAGTGTGTCACCATCAGCAGCGCCGAGCCGGTCTCGGCTACGAGCGCGAGAAGCTGCTCCATCACCTCGTCCGCCGTCGCCTCGTCGAGATTGCCCGTCGGCTCGTCGGCGAGGATCAGCTTGGGCCGCGCCGCCAGCGCGCGGCCGATCGCTACGCGCTGCTGCTGGCCACCGGACAACTGCTCCGGATACTTTTGCAGATGCGCGTCGAGGCGGAGCGCGGCCGCGAGCCGCGACAGGTGCCGCTGGTCGGGCGCGCCGTTCAGCCGCGCCTGGAAGGCGATGTTGGCGGCGACGTCGAGCGAGGGGATGAGGTTGAACTGCTGAAAGATGATGCCGATGGCGCTTCGCCTGAGCCGTGCACGGCCGCCATCGTCGAGCGCCGTCACCTCCCTTCGGTCGAGCAGAATGCGGCCGCCGTCGACACCGTCCAGCCCTGCTACCAGATGCAGAAGCGTGCTTTTGCCGGAGCCGGATTCGCCGGTCAGCGCCAGTGTTTCCCCTGCATCCAGCGACAGCGACACGCCGCGCAGGACCGGCACGACGCCTTCCGGGCCGGGATAGGATTTCCGCAGGTCTTCGATCGAAAGCAGCATGCACCACAGCTACCGTCTGTGGCGAAAAGGGAAAGCGCCAAAGCCGGGAAATTTCACCCTGCGACAGAGCGCGGCAACGACGCGGCAGTCAAATGCACGTGGCACGGCAAAGTCTCGAACGGGCATCCCGGGCGGGAGGACAGTGGCATCAATAATACCATCGCCACAATGAATTTGCGCAAGAAAGAAAGCGAACGAAAATAAGCGAAAACAAATACACAGGGAGAGAGACGCATGGAGGCGCAGACCAGCGCAGATGGGAGGATCTGGCTGCGGGCTATCCCGGCCGATAGTCTGCCCGTCGACGATGCCACGCGCATCGAACACGCCGGCGTCTGCATCGCCATCTTCAATCTTTCCGGCAAATTCTACGCCACGTCAGGCATCTGCACGCATGCCCACGCCTTCCTGTCGGAGGGCTACATCGACGGCCAGACGGTGGAATGCCCGCTGCATCAGGGGCTGTTTCACATTCCGACAGGCACGCCGCTTTCACCGCCCGTGACGGAGCGGCTGAAAACCTACGAGACCAGGGTGGCCGACGGCTACGTCCACATCCTGGTCGAAGGAGGAACAACGCCTTGAATCTTGCGGGACATATCCCGGGCTGAAACCGAAATATGGGAGGAAAACCGAAATGACTACTCTGACCCGCCGAACCCTGATGGGGACGGCAGCAGCCCTGACGCTGCTTGCAGCCATGCCGCTCGCGGCGACCCCGGTGCTGGCGGAAGAATCCGTCCACACGGTTCTGAACAACCTCATCAAGAAATACTCCGATGAAGCCAAGGCCGGCATGTCGAATGCCGAGGTCAGCGAACTGTTCGAAAAGGACGGCTTCCGCGACTATCTCGACGTCTATCCCGTAGGCGACCTCGCCGGCGGCTTTGTCTGGAAACCCGGCATGGGCGCCACCTTCACCGGACCGTTCAGCAAGCTGGAGATCAAGTCTCCGTTCACGGACTATCTGCCGCTGCCCGAAGGGCCGGTTCTCGATCCCAACAAGAAGTACCGCATCGGCCTCGTATTCCACGGCTTCAACCATCCCTGGCTGATCAGCCTTGCGGATACAGCGGCCTGGGAGGCTGCGCGCCACCCCAATATCGAACTTGAGGTCATCGACGCCGAGTTCGACGACAACAAGATGGGTCAGGTCATCGATACCTGGATCGCCAAGCAGTATGACGGCATCGTGCTGTGGCCGAACCGCGAAGCCCCGATGGGCCCGCCGGTCGATCGTGCCATCGCGGCGGGCATTCCGGTAGTCAGTCTCGACCGCCGTACCTCCTCCGAGCAGATCAGCTCGGAAGTGCTGGGCAACTTCTACGCCAACGGCCTGCAGCAGGGCCTCTATCTCAAGCAGGCGCTGCCCGAGGGTGGCATCATCTTCAACCGCAAGGATCTGGGCAGCACGGCCGACTCCATCCGCACCGGCGCCTTCCTGGAAGTGATCGGCAACACGCCGGGCTACAAGGTGCTGGCCAACTACCACACCAACAGCCAGCGCGATCTC
>JAEUMA010000377.1 GCA_016793565.1 Rhizobiaceae bacterium | reverse complement strand
GAACGCGCGCTGGTGGTCACGGCCAACGATTTCGACTCCATCTTCGCGATGAACCGCATCGTGGCCGCGATCAAGGCGAAGTCGAAGAACTACAGCGTGCGCCTCGGCGGCGTTATCGCCAACCGCAGCCGCGAGACCGACCAGATCGATCGCTTCAATGCCGCCATCGGACTGAAGCGCCTGGCCCATTTCGGCGATGTCGACGCCGTCCGCCGCTCGCGCCTGAAGAAGGCGACGCTGTTCGAGATGGAGGACTCGCCGGAGGTGCTGGCCGTGCGGGCCGAGTACATGCAGCTTGCCGAGACGCTGTGGTCCGGCACCGAGGAACTGATCGCCGAGCCGATGAAGGATCGCGAGATCTTCGATTTCCTGGGGTTCGACTGATGGACGGGCATACCTACGAACGCAGGCGCGGTGAAATCCAAACCTATTTCGACCGAACAGCGGTCGAGGCCTGGAAACGCTTCGCCACCGAGGCCCCGCTCGGCCGCATCCGCAGCACCGTACGCGCGGGACGCGCCATGATGCGCGCCCGCATGCTGGTTTCGCTGCCGGAAGACCTTGCCGGCTGGCGTATCCTCGACGCAGGTTGCGGCACGGGCGCGATGTCGGTCGAACTGGCGCGGCGCGGTGCCGACGTCGTTGCGGTCGACCTCGCCCCGGAGATCATCCGGTTCGCCGCAGAAACCGTTCCGAACGATGTTGGCGCCGGCCGCATCCGCTTCGTCTCCGGCGACATGCTGTCGGGGCAGCACGGCGAATTCGACGCGGTCGTAGCGATGGATTCCCTTATCCACTACAGCCTGGACGACGTGGTCGCGGCACTGGAGCGCCTTGCCCGCCGTACGCGGCACGCGATTGTCTTCACCTTCGCACCGAGCACCCCGCTGCTGGCGACGATGCACGCCGCGGGGCGCATGTTCCCGCGCGGCGACCGCGCGCCCGCGATCGTTCCGGTCCGCGCGGGCGCGATCGGCAAGCGGATCGCCGAAACGCCGGGGCTGCGAGGCTGGCAGCGCCAGAGCACGGAGCGCATCTCGAAAGGCTTCTACACATCGCAGATGATGGAGCTCGTGCGGTCATGAGTTCACGCGGCGGGCGATTCGCCAAGGCATGGACGAAGGTGGGAACGCGTTTCCTGCCTTTCGCCGACGCCGCCAGCGCCGATCTCCCGCTGCCGCGCATCATTCGGCTGTCGCTGTTCCAGGTCTCCGTCGGCATGTCGATGGTTCTCCTCACCGGCACCCTTAACCGCGTGATGATCGTCGAACTGGGCGTCCCGGCTTCGGTGGTAGCGATCATGGTCGCGCTGCCGATCGTATTTGCCCCGGTGCGCGCGCTGATCGGACACCGCTCGGATACCTACCGGTCCTTCCTGGGCTGGCGCCGCGTCCCGTTCATCTGGATGGGCACAATGCTGCAGTTCGGCGGCTTCGCCATCATGCCGTTTGCCCTGCTGGTGCTGACCGGCCAGGGCGCCGCCGCTGTACCCTACGCTGGCGAAGTGGGCGCCGCGCTGGCGTTTTTGCTTGTGGGCGCAGGACTTCACACGACACAGACCGCCGGCCTCGCGCTCGCCTGCGACCTCGCGCCGGAGAAGGACCGCCCGCGCATCGTGGCGCTGCTTTACGTCATGCTGCTGGTCGGGATGCTGGTGTCGGCACTGCTGTTCTCGGCGCTCCTTGCCGATTTCAGCCACCTGCGTCTGATCCAGGTCGTGCAGGGCGCAGCCCTTGTCACCCTGGTGCTCAACCTGGTTGCCCTTTGGAAGCAGGAAGGCCGCAATCCGGCAAAGACCAATCCCGATCGTGCCCGGGCGAGCTTCTCGGACACCATCGCGGTGTTTTCGCAGTCGGCCCGCGCACGGCGGCTTCTGGTGGCCGTGGCGCTGGGGACCGCTGCCTTCGCCATGCAGGACGTGTTGCTCGAACCCTATGGCGGCCAGATTCTGAGACTCGGCGTTGGCGCGACGACCATGCTGACGGCTCTGCTGGCGGCGGGGACCATTGCCGGCCTATCGATAGCGGCCCGCAGCCTGAACCGTGGCGCGGACCCCTGCCGGCTCGCGGCATTCGGCGCACTGGCCGGGCTTCCCGCTTTCGCCTTCGTCATCCTTTCTGCCCCGCTCGATTCCGTAAACGTCTTCCGCGCCGGGACGCTTCTGATCGGGTTCGGCGGCGGGCTGTTCGCGGTGGGAATGCTGACGGCTGCGATGCAGCTTGCCGAAGACAGCGACAGCGGCATAGCGCTGGGCGTCTGGGGCGCTGTCCAGGCGACCGCGATGGGCCTTGCTGTCGGCGCCGGCGGCGCGATCCGCGACGCCGTGCAGTCATTGGCCGAGAGAGGCGTTCTGGGTTCGGCTTTCGCGAGCCCGAGTGCTGCCTACGGCGTCGTATATCACATTGAAATCGCGTTCCTTTTCGCAACCCTGATCACGATCGGGCCGCTGGTTCGCTACGTGCGCGAACCGGGCGAGGAACACAGAGAATTCGGGCTGGCCGAATTTCCCGGCTGAGGGCCAAGGAGGGAGACGAACATGGAAAAGGGTGCAATCACCGGCTACATCGACGTGGCGCAGGTCACACTCTACGTTTTCTGGGCATTCTTCTTCGGCCTGATCTTCTGGCTGCGGAGGGAAGACCGCCGCGAAGGCTATCCGCTCGAGTCGGACCCGACCGGCAAGGTGAAGGATATCGGTGCCGGCATCCTTTTCGCCAGGCCGAAGACGTTTCATACTCGCGACGGCAGCACCTGGACCGCACCGAATTTCAAGCGCGACACCCGCCCCGTGGCGGCGCGGCGTGTCGGCAACTGGCCGGGCGCCCCGATGGTCCCGACCGGCGATCCGCTCGTCGACGGCGTCGGTCCCGCCGCCTGGGCGGAACGCGCCGACAAGCCGGATCAGACCTGGGACAGCAAGAACAAGATCGTTCCCACCCGGGCAGACGCCCACTACACCGTGGCGACCGGCGATCCCGATCCGCGCGGCATGGACGTCTTGGGTGCCGACGGCAAGCGGGCCGGCACCGTCGTCGACCTTTGGGTCGACCGCGCCGAGCATGTCGTGCGCTACCTTGAGGTCGACATCGGGCCCGGAACTGGACCACTGCTCGTGCCTATGAATCTCGCCAAAGTACAAGGCGGAGGCCTGAAGCCGCGCTTCATCAAAGTGAAGTCGCTTCTGGCGGCGCAGTTCCTCAAGGCGCCACGCATCAAGTCACCGGATTCCGTGACCTTCCTCGAGGAGGATCGCATCTGCGCCTATTTCGCCGGCGGCCACCTTTACGCTACTCCGCAGCGGTCAGAGCCGCTCCTGTGATGGAAGACCACGACGATTTCGCTTTCGAGCCTGTGCCGGGTCTGCCGGAGAAGCTCCCGCAAGGCGAGACCATGCTTTGGCAGGGTTCGCCCGAGTGGCGCGATCTGGCGCGCTCCGCTTTTCACGTCCGCAAGGTCGTCGCCTATTTCGGACTCGTGCTCGCCTGGCAGGTAGCGTCGGCGTTGCGCTCGGGCCAGTCGCTGTCCGACCTGGGCGCGACCTCCTTGTGGGTGGCGGCACTCTGCGCCGCCGCCGTCGCGATCTTGTGCCTTCTTGCCTGGCTTTACGCCCGCGGCACGATCTACACGCTGACGACCCGACGCATCGTCATCCGCTCGGGCCTGGCCCTGCCGGTGACGCTGAACCTGCCGCTGGCCCTGGTGGAAAGTGCCGCAGTGGCCGGCGGCGGCAACCGCCACGGCAGCATCGTACTCGAGGTAACCAAGCCCAACCGGGTGGCGTGGCTGGTGCTATGGCCGAACGCACGTCCATGGCGCTTCAACGACCCGCAACCGATGCTGCGCTGCATCGACAACGTAGCCGAGGTATCCCGGACGCTTGCCGGCGCACTGCGAGGTGATCTGTCGGTGGCTCCGGTCCGTGCGACGAAGGCCGAGAACGCGACCGCCCCGGTCGGCGTATCGGTCGCGGCTTAGGAGACGAAACGGTGGCGAGCGCAACGAGACCCTCCGATCCACACCGCAAACCGGCAATCGCATGCGGCTGCCTGGTCGGAGCCGCGATGGTTCTTGCGCTTGTCGGGCGGCAGACGCATTCCGCGCCCGAATTGGACGTGAGTGCCGTGGCGCAGTCGGTCGATCTGCGTTTCAGCGACCTGCCGGACGGCACGGTTGTGGCCAGCAACGCCGCAACGGGAAGCGAGATCGAACGCATCGCGCCCGGCGCGGGCGGCTTCATCCGGGTCACGATGCGCAGCTTCGCCGGCGACAGGATGAAGCGCGATATGACGGATGAAGTGCCGTTTCAGCTGGCGCGCATGAACGACGGCGATCTGCTGCTGCGCGATCCGCTGACGGGACGTTCGATGCTGCTCAACGCGTTCGGGCCGTCGAACGAACGCGCCTTCGCCCAACTGATCGAAAAGGGAGAGACACGGCAATGATCCAAGCTCTCGGATTGAGGAAGAAATCGTTCGAGGTGCCCTGCACGATCGAGATCGAGCACACCTGGGAGAGCCTGCACGCTCACGTCGAACTCGGCAACGGAGTGACGGTCGAGCCCGGCGACGAAGTCCACGTCCAGGGCGGCGAGATCATTGTCCCCTATGGCGAGCGCAGAACCCTTCATCGCGTCGCCACCGTCACGAGGGCCAGCGCCCCGGAACGCCTGTGGGTGCAGCTTACCGGCGACTTCGAATTCATGGAGCTGCTGGAGTTCAGCTTCTCGTCGGGAGAAAAGCTATGACCATCGAGAAGATTTCGCTGCGCGCAGCCGACACCGATGGGATGGCGCGCGAGTCCACGCTGCTGTCGCCACGATTCTACACGACCGACTTCGATGCGCTCGACCGCATGGACGTGTCGGAGGTGCGCAAGGAATGGGACGAACTGCTCGACGAGATGGAGAGCGATCCCAACAAGGGTCACTTCAAGCGCACCGCCGACTGGGATGCGATGAGTTTCGAGTCGTTGCCCGAGGGGCTGCGGAACGAATTCACCGACTTCCTCGTCTCGTCGCTGACGGCCGAGTTTTCGGGCTGCGTGCTCTACAAGGAGATGAAGAAGCGGGGGAAGAACCCCGAGATGATCCGCCTCTTCAGCTATATGAGCCGCGACGAAGCACGCCACGCCGGTTTCATCAATGACGCGCTCAAGGAACAAGGCATCGGCGTCAATCTCGGCTTCCTGACGAAGGCGAAGAAGTACACCTATTTCCGGCCCAAGTTCAACTTCTACGCCACCAATCTTTAGTAAAAGATCGGCTACGCACGCTACAAAACGATCTACCGCAAACTTGAACGGCACACTGAGAAGCGCATTCAC
>JAEUMA010000340.1 GCA_016793565.1 Rhizobiaceae bacterium | reverse complement strand
AGGCCGACTGGGCGCTGCGCATCGATACACTCACCGTCGTCATGCTGGTCGTGGTCAACACGGTCTCGGCGCTGGTCCACATCTACTCGATCGGCTACATGCACCACGACCCGCACCGGCCGCGCTTCTTCGCCTATCTGTCGCTGTTCACATTCGCCATGCTGATGCTGGTGACCTCGGACAATCTCATACAGATGTTCTTCGGCTGGGAAGGCGTCGGCCTGGCCTCCTACCTGCTGATCGGCTTCTGGTACAAGAAGCCGTCCGCCAACGCCGCCGCGATCAAGGCCTTCGTGGTGAACCGCGTCGGCGATTTCGGCTTCATTCTCGGCATCTTCGGCGTCTTCGTTCTGTTCGGTTCGGTCAATCTCGGCACCATCTTCGCCAACACGCAGAGCTACATTCCGGCCGCGATCCACAGCACCGAGAGTGGCCACGGAACGGAAGCGGCTACGGGCGAGGCCGAGACTGCCGCGCCGGCCGCCGAGGCCACCGACGCTGCCGCCGCCGCGACTGCGACCGAAGAGGCAGGCCACGGTTCGGCGGAAGTTGCCGCCGCCCCCGCGGGCGACACCGTGCTGACCTTCCTCGGTTATGCGCTCGACAAGCAGGCCGCTCTGACGATCGTCTGCCTGCTGCTGTTCATGGGCGCCATGGGCAAGTCCGCCCAGGTGCCGCTGCATACCTGGCTGCCGGATGCCATGGAGGGCCCGACGCCGGTGTCGGCGCTGATCCACGCCGCCACCATGGTGACCGCAGGCGTCTTCATGCTGGCCCGCCTGTCGCCGCTGTTCGAACTGTCGAGCACGGCGCTGACGGTGGTCACGTTCATCGGCGCGTTCACGGCTTTCTTCGCGGCCACCGTGGGCCTCGTGCAGAACGACATCAAGCGCGTAATCGCCTATTCGACCTGCTCGCAGCTCGGCTACATGTTCGTCGCCATCGGGATGGGCTTCTACTCGGCTGCGATCTTCCACCTTTTCACGCACGCCTTCTTCAAGGCGCTGCTGTTCCTCGGTTCCGGCTCGGTGATCCACGCCGTTTCCGACGAGCAGGACATGCGCAAGATGGGCGGGCTGCGCAAGCTGATCCCCTACACTTACTGGATGATGATCATCGGCACCCTGGCGCTTACCGGCGTCGGCATTCCGGCCACGATCATCGGTACTGCCGGCTTCTTCTCCAAGGACGCCATCATCGAGGGCGCCTTCGCGGGACACAACGCCGTGTCCGGCTTCGCCTTCGTCATGCTGGTGATCGCCGCCGTCTTCACGAGCTTCTATTCGTGGCGGCTGATCTTCATGACCTTCCACGGCAAGCCGCGCGCCACTGCGGATGTGATGCACCATGTGCACGAATCGCCGATGGTCATGCTCGTTCCGCTGTTCATCCTGGCAGTCGGCGCACTGTTCGCGGGCGTCGTCTTCCACGGCTACTTCATCGGCGAGGGCTATGCGGAATTCTGGAAGGCCGCGCTCTTCACGCTGCCCGACAACCACATCCTGCACGCCATCCACGAAGTTCCCGTGTGGGTGAAGCTGGCGCCCTTCGTGGCAATGCTGCTCGGGCTGCTGGTCGCCTGGCACTTCTACATCCGCTCGCCGGAGACGCCGAAGCACCTCGCCGAGCAGCACCACGGGCTGTACCGCTTCCTGCTCAACAAGTGGTATTTCGACGAGCTCTACGATTTCCTCTTCGTCAATCCGGCGAAGCGGCTCGGCACGTTCCTTTGGAAGCGCGGCGACGGCTGGATCATCGACCGCCTCGGCCCCGACGGCGTGTCGGCGCGCGTGGTCGACGTGACCAACCGCGTCGTCAGGCTGCAGACCGGCTACCTCTATCACTATGCTTTCGCCATGCTGATCGGCGTCGCCGCGCTCGTCACCTGGATGATGCTCCGGAGCAGCTTCTGATGACCGACTGGCCCATCCTTTCCACGGTCACCTTCCTGCCGCTGGTAGGGGCGTTCCTCATTCTTCTGATACGCGACGAGGGTGACGGCGCACGCCGCAACATCCGCAACGTGGCGTTGCTGACGACGGTATTCACCTTCGTGCTGTCGCTGTTCATCTGGGCGGGTTTCGACAATGCGAACCCCGGCTTCCAGATGGTCGAGCAGCGGCCGTGGCTGGATTCGGGCCTGTCCTACCACATGGGCGTGGACGGCATTTCGATGCTGTTCGTCATCCTGACGACCTTCCTGATGCCGCTCTGCATCCTGGCGAGCTGGCAGTCGGTGGAAAAACGCGTCAAGGAATACATGATCGCCTTCCTGCTGCTGGAAACGCTGATGATCGGCGTGTTCTGCGCGCTGGATCTGGTGTTGTTCTACGTCTTTTTCGAAGCCGGCCTCATCCCAATGTTCATCATCATTGGCGTGTGGGGCGGCAAGCGGCGCGTCTACGCCAGCTTCAAGTTCTTCCTCTACACGCTGCTCGGCTCGGTGCTGATGCTGCTCGCCATCATGGCGATGTACTTCCAGGCCGGTACGACGGATATCCCGACGCTTCTGACGCATGACTTCCCGCAGAACATGCAGACGTGGCTATGGCTGGCCTTCTTCGCATCCTTCGCGGTGAAGATGCCGATGTGGCCGGTCCACACCTGGCTTCCGGACGCGCACGTTGAAGCGCCCACGGCGGGATCGGTGATCCTGGCCGGCATCCTGCTGAAGATGGGCGGCTACGGCTTCCTGCGCTTCAGCCTGCCGATGTTTCCCGACGCTTCGGCCTATTTCGCGCCCTTCGTCTTCACGCTATCGGTCGTGGCGATCATCTACACCTCGCTGGTCGCCCTCATGCAGGAGGACATCAAGAAGCTGATCGCCTATTCGTCGGTCGCCCACATGGGGTACGTGACCATGGGCATCTTCGCGATGAACCAGGAAGGCATCCAGGGCTCCATCTTCCAGATGCTCTCGCACGGACTGGTCTCGGGCGCGCTGTTCCTATGCGTCGGCGTCATCTACGACCGCACCCACACGCGCGAGATCGCCGCCTATGGCGGACTGGTCAACAACATGCCGAAATACGCGGTGGCGTTCCTGATCTTCACCATGGCCAATGTCGGCCTTCCCGGCACAAGCGGCTTCGTCGGCGAACTGCTGACCCTGCTCGGTGTCTTCAAGTTCAACACCTGGGTGGCGTTCTTCGCGGCCACCGGCGTCATCCTCTCGGCGGCCTACGCGCTGTGGCTCTATCGCAAGGTGATCTTCGGCACGCTCACCAAGGAGAGCCTCAAGGGCCTGCTCGACCTTTCGCCGCGCGAAAAGACGGTGCTCTATCCCCTGATCGTGCTGGTCATCTTCTTCGGCGTCTATCCGGCGCCCGTGCTCGACGCGACTGCCGCCTCGGTCGAGGCGCTGGTCAACAACATCACCGTTTCGCTCGACGCCGCGAAGACCGCGGCCCTGCACTGACGAGGAGCGATCATGACGCCCGAACTTTCCGCCAGCCTCTGGCTTGCCGCGCCGGAACTGATCGTCGCGGTCGGTGCGATGGCGCTGTTGATGATCGGCGTCTTCTCGGGCGAACGCGCCAACACGACCGCGAACGGCCTGGCGGTGGCGCTGCTGCTCGCCGCCTGCGCCTGGATCGTGCTGTTCCAGGGTGACGGCGAGGCTTTCGGCGGCTCCTTCGTCAGCGATCCCTTCGCCCGCTTCATGAAGGTGCTGACGCTGCTCGGCTCCGTGGTGACGCTGATCATGTCGGTCGGCTTCGCCAAGGCCGAGAAGTTCGACAAGTTCGAATATCCGGTCCTCATCATGCTGGCCACGCTGGGTATGATGCTGATGATCTCGGCCAACGACATGATCGCGCTCTATCTCGGGCTCGAACTGCAGTCGCTGGCGCTCTACGTCGTCGCTGCCATCAACCGCGACAATGTTCGCTCCACCGAGGCCGGCCTGAAGTACTTCGTGCTCGGCGCGCTGTCCTCCGGCATGCTGCTCTACGGCATCAGCCTGGTCTACGGCTACACCGGCAATATCGGCTTCGAGGCGATCGCCTCGGCGCTGGCCGGGCACGAGAGGCAGCTCGGCCTCGTCTTCGGGCTGGTCTTCGTGCTGGCCGGCCTGGCATTCAAGATCTCGGCCGTTCCGTTCCATATGTGGACGCCAGACGTCTATGAAGGCGCGCCGACACCGGTGACGGCGTTCTTCGCGGCTGCGCCCAAGATGGCTGCCATGGCCCTGCTGGTGCGGGTGACCGTCGGCGCGTTCCAGCCGGTCGCGACGGACTGGCAGCAGATCATCATCTTCATCTCGATAGCGTCGATGGCGCTCGGCTCGTTCGCGGCGATCGCGCAGCGCAACATCAAGCGGCTGATGGCTTATTCGTCGATCGGCCACATGGGCTACGCGCTGGTCGGCCTGGCTGCCAACAGCGAGGCCGGCGTGCGCGGCGTCGCGATCTACATGACGATCTACCTCGTCATGACGCTCGGCACCTTCGCCTTCATCCTTGCTATGCGGCGCAAGGACGGCAATGTCGAGCAGATCGGCGATCTCGCCGGCCTCTCAGCTACCAACCCGGTGATGGCCACCATCCTGACGATCCTGATGTTCTCGCTGGCCGGCATTCCGCCGCTCGCAGGCTTCTGGGGGAAGTGGTACGTTTTCCTAGCGGCCATCGACGCCCGGCTCTATGCGCTCGCCGTCATCGGCGTGGTGACCTCGGTGGTGGGCGCCTACTACTATCTGCGCATCATCAAAATCATGTGGTTCGACGAGCCGGTCGGCGGCTTCCAGCCGATGGCGGGAGAACTGCGCCTTGTGCTCGGCGCGTCCGGCGCGTTCGTGCTCCTCTACGTCTTCTTCGGCGCTCCGATCGGTCGCATGGCGGAAGCAGCGGCGAAATCGCTCTTCTGAGGCGATGGGTTTCGCGCTCGCCCCGACGGCGGAGGCACAGGGCTACAGGCTGGAGGCCCACGACACCGTCGGCTCCACCAATGCGATGGCGATCGAACGCGCGCGGCAGGGTGACCCGGGCAGGCTCTGGATCACCGCGCTCAGCCAGCAAAGCGGCCGCGGCCGGAGGGGCCGGCCTTGGGCCACGCCGCACGGCAACCTGGCCGCCACGCTTCTTCTGACCGGCACCGAACTTCGCGTCGCAGCCACGCTCGGATTCGTAGCCGGCCTGTCGCTATCTGATGCGCTGGCAGCCGTGGCGCCAGGCGTCGCCATCGCGGTGGCGGCGGATGGGGGAGGTGCTACCGCCGGATCCCGCTTCGAACTGAAATGGCCGAACGACGTGCTCGCCGGCGGGGCGAAGCTCGCCGGCATCCTGCTGGAATCGGCAGTCCTCGACGAAGGAAAACAGGCACTGGCAGTTGGCATCGGCGTCAACGTCGTCGCTTATCCGCAGGACGTCCCCTATCCGGCCACGTCGCTCAGGCGGCTGGGTGTTGATTGCGATGCCGGCAGGCTATTTCTGGCGCTTTCGGATGCCTGGGCGCACAACTGGGCGATCTGGAACGAGGGCCGCGGACTGGCTGAGATCCGCCGTCGCTGGCTGGCGCGTGCTGCCGGCCTTGGCGGCGAGGTGGCGGTGAGGCTCGACGGATCGGTGGTACGCGGCCGTTTCGAGACGATAGACGAGGATTGCCGTTTCGTGATCCGGACCGACGAGGGCAGGGCGGTTGCCATCGCCGCCGGCGACGTGCATTTCGGTGCCGTCGCGTCGGCGATCGCCGACTGAAAAACGAAGGAGCAAGCATGGCACCCGGGCAAAATGCCGAACTCGTCTTCGTTCCGCTCGGCGGGGTCGGCGAGATCGGCATGAACTTCGCGCTCTACGGCTACGGGCCGGCCGATGCGCGCGAGTGGATCGTCGTCGATTGCGGTGTCTCCTTTCCGGACGACCGCATGCCGGGCATCGACCTCGTCCTGCCGGACATCCGCTTCATCGAAGAGAAAAAGGACCGCCTTCGCGGCATCGTCATCACGCATGCTCATGAAGACCACTACGGCGCACTGCACGAGCTGTGGCCCCGTCTCGGTGCGCCGGTCTGGATGACGCCCTTCACCGCCGGCCTCCTGGAAGCCAAGCGCCAGTCGGAGCAGGGCGCGCCGAAGATTCCGGTGACGATCTATCGCGCCGGCGAGAAGTTCACGGTCGGGCCGTTCGCAATCGAGGCGATCGCGGTGACGCATTCCATTCCCGAGCCGGTCTCGCTGGCGATCACCACGCCGCTCGGTACCGTCGTCCATACCGGTGACTGGAAGATCGACCCCGAGCCGGAAATCGGCCCGCTCACCAACGAGGCGCGGTTTCGCGCGCTGGGCGATGCGGGCGTGCTGGCGTTGGTGTGCGATTCCACCAATGCGCTGCGGGAAGGCGAGTCGCCATCGGAACACGCCGTCGGCCGCGGCTTGCGCGAGGTGATCCAGAAGGCGCCGGGCCGCGTTGCCGTCACCACCTTCTCCTCCAATGTCGGCCGCATCCGCTCGATCGCCGAGGCCGCCCGCGATGCGGGGCGGCAAGTGCTGGTCATGGGCCGTTCGCTGAAGCGGGTTATCGATGTCGCCGGCGAACTGGGCTACATGGACGGGTTGCCGGATTTCATCGCCGAGGAAGACTACGGTTACATCCCCCGCGAAAACCTGGTCATCATCTGTACCGGCAGCCAGGGCGAACCGCGCGCCGCACTGGCGAAACTCGCGCGCGACGAGCTGAAGACCGTGGCGCTGTCGCCTGGTGACACGGTGGTTTTCTCCTCGCGCACCATTCCGGGCAACGAGAAGGCGATCCTGGAGATCAAGAACCTGCTGATCGACCAGGGCGTGAAGATCATCGAGGATGGCGACGCGCTCGTCCACGTCTCCGGCCATCCGCGCCGGGCCGAACTGAAGCGCATGTACGAATGGACGCGGCCGCGCATCGGCGTTCCCGTGCATGGCGAGGCTGCCCACCTGGTGGCGCAGGGCTCGCTGATGGCTTCCAGCGGTGTCGCCGAGGTCGCGCAGGTCCGTGACGGCGACATGCTGCGCCTGGCGCCGGGCATCGCCGAGATCGTCGACCAGGTCGCCTTCGGCCGCATCTTCAAGGACGGCAAGGTCGTCGGCGACGAGGAGACCGTCGGTCTGCGCGATCGGCGCAAGCTGTCCTTCGCCGGGCATGTCGTCGTCAACGTGGTTCTCGAGGACCGCTATGAACTGGCCGGCGATCCGGACGTGGTGGCGGTGGGCCTGCCGCAGTTCGACGCTTCGGGGGCCGCGCTGGAGGATCTGATTCTGCAGGCCGCCTCGGGCGCATTCGACAGCATTCCGCGTGCTCGCCGCAAGGATCTCGACATGGTCCAGGAAGCCGTGCGCCGCGCCGTCCGCTCCGCCGTCAACCAGGCCTGGGGCAAGAAGCCGCTGGTGACGGTGTTCGTGACGCGGTGATAGGAAGAAGCGAATAGCGAGTAGTGAATAGCGAATGGAGGAAGAAGAGTGCGCGCGGCGCCGCTCGATCCCTCGATGCTCACTATCCTCCTACTCGCTATTGGCTACTCACTATTCGCTGGGAACATGCCATGCTCGGACGTCTCAACCATGTCGCCATAGCGGTGCCCGATCTGGCTGCGGCGAGCGCGATCTACCGCGACACGCTGGGCGCTACGGTGAGCGCGGTCCAGACCCTGCCGGAGCATGGCGTCAGCGTCGTCTTCGTCGATGTCGGCAATACCAAGATCGAACTGCTGGAACCGCTCGGCGAGACCTCGCCCATAGCCGCGTTTCTGCAGAAGAGCCCTTCCGGCGGCATGCACCATCTCTGCTACGAGGTGGACGACATCATCGCTGCGCGCGACCGCCTGAAGGCAGCCGGCGCGCGAGTGCTGGGCGATGGCGAGCCGAAGATCGGCGCGCACGGCAAGCCCGTTCTGTTCCTGCACCCGAAGGACTTCACCGGCACGCTGGTGGAACTGGAGCAGGCATGAGTTGGATCTCGGTCGCGGCCATTTTCATGGTCGTGTGGTGGCTGGTGCTGTTCGCGATGCTGCCTTTCGGCCTGAAGACGCAGGACGACGACGGCGAGGTGACGCTGGGCACGGTTTCCAGCGCGCCGCGCGGCCCGCATATGCTGAAGACGTTCGTGCGAACCACCATCGTCTCGATCGCCATCTGCGGCGTGTTCTTTTTGCTGACGCGCTATTTCCATCTCGGCGTCGACGACATCCCGCGCATCATTCCGGACTACAACTGACCGGCTTTGCCGGCTAAATTTAGGCTGGCGGCCGAAACCGCACAAAAAACTGCACAAAAAAAATGCAGGGCACAAGGCCCTGCAATTAAACGCGTCCGATCCGTGTCCGTTGCCGGCGGCTGCGAGAAACCGCGCCTAGATCGCATCCTCCCAAGACTTTGACCGCGTAGGAGAGCAATTTTGTTGTTGCTCTCTCGATTATGGCGGGCACACTAGACCAAGCTACGGCAAATTGTCACGCAGAATTTTGCGTGTTTCGGCACGACATGTGCTGCATTGCACAATTGATCGGCAGATCTTGCCCGCAAAACGCACATGGTTAGCGGCCGGTCAAAGTCTTGCGTCGTTTTGAGGTTTGGCCGAAGCGCTGGCGGCCAGACCTCGGGTTCCCAACGCGCCTTGAAATGGCTATGAAGCGCAGGCATGTACGGCCCCAAATGGCGCCGATTCAGGCGCCATCGTCTTTCTCGCATACGGACCTTCCATGCGTCTTTCGCGCTATTTCCTGCCTATCCTGAAAGAGAACCCCCGCGAGGCCGAGATCGTCTCGCATCGCCTCATGCTGCGCGCCGGTATGATCCGCCAGCAGGCGGCCGGCAGCTTTTCGTGGCTGCCGCTGGGCAAGCGCGTTCTCGACAAGGTCTGCAGAATTGTCCGTGAGGAGCAGAACCGCGCCGGCGCGCTGGAGATTCTCATGCCCACCGTCCAGTCGGCGGAGCTTTGGCGCGAGAGCGGCCGCTACGACGACTACGGCAAGGAGATGCTGCGCATCCAGGACCGCCACGAGCGCGACATGCTCTACGGCCCGACCAACGAGGAGATGGTGACCGACATCTTCCGGTCCTACGTCAAGTCTTACAAGGACCTGCCGCTCAATCTCTACCATATCCAGTGGAAGTTCCGCGACGAGGTGCGGCCGCGCTTCGGCGTGATGCGTTCGCGCGAATTCCTGATGAAGGACGCCTAT